>JABDDH010000001.1 GCA_013287705.1 Chlamydiota bacterium
GAACATTCAGCAGAGTGGATTTTCTCGCAAGAAGCGGTTATTTATTCAACTGCTGTAAGTGCAGAAAATCCAGAGTTCCAAGAGGCCTCTTTACGCAAGTTGCCTCTATTGCATCGATCGGATCTTTTGGCTCAGTTAATGGAAGATTACGCTCCGCTCTTGGTTGCCGGATCCCATGGTAAAACGACGACGACCGCTCTTTTGTCCCATCTTTGTATCTTTTGTGGGCTTGATCCTTCTTATGCAATTGGAGGTTCTGCTTTAAACTTGCCCCATCACGGCCATCACGGCAAGGGGCTCTACTTTATTGCCGAGGCCGATGAGAGTGACGGATCTTTTATTAAATATCTCGGTTTTGGTGCGATTATTACAAACATCAGCAATGATCATCTCGATTTTTGGAAGACAGAGGAGAGTCTTGAAGCGGGATTTCGTGCTTTTTCTGAAAAGGTGCGCTCTAAAGAGCACCTCTTTTTTTGTAAGGATAACGAGGCTCTTGCTAGGTTGCAGATTCCCGGTATGAGTTACGGTTTTTCTAAAGATGCAGATCTCTGTATCACAAGCTACCGACAAGAGGGTTTTACAACTGTTTTCACACTGACTTTTAAAGGGGAGCTGTATGAAGAGATTAAGATTCCACTCATTGGTAGACACAATGCACTCAATGCGGCAGCAGTCTTTGGCCTGGGGCTTCAATTAAAATTATCTCCTGATCAGATTCGCTTGGCATTTGCAAGTTTTTCGGGTGTTCGGCGACGTGCAGAACGCGTTGGAGAGCAGAGTGAAGTGGCAGTTTATGACGATTATGCACACCATCCCAATGAGATTATCGCAACACTCAAAGGCTTTAAACAAGCAGCTGATGGACGGCGCCTTGTCGTTGTATTTCAGCCTCATCGCTACAGCCGTACGCGCGACTGTTTGGAGGCGTTTGTCAGAGCTTTTGATGTAGCAGATGAGCTTATTATCACCGATATTTATGGAGCCGGAGAAGCGCCCATCCCTGGAATTACAGCCGAAATGCTCTCTTCCCTTATTAGCAAAAGGCGCTCTGTAACGTATGTTCCTCATGCTGATCTTCTAGAGGTTCTACAGAAAAAAGTGCGTCTGCATGATCTCTGTTTGACAATGGGTGCGGGAGATGTCTGGAAGATGGGCCCTTTACTATTGCAAGCGCTAGAAAAATCTCCGCCCAGACAACTAAAAGTGGCTCTTTTATATGGAGGCGCCTCTGTGGAGCACGAGGTCTCCTGTTCCTCTGTGATGTATGTACAGAAGCATTTAGATCTGAGATTGTACCAGATCGAACCATTTTATATTGGCAAAGATGGCCTCTTTAAGAGGTCACTTGAAGAATTGCGCGCTTGCGATTTTGCTTTTCCGATTCTTCATGGAACTTGTGGTGAAGATGGGTCGATGCAAGGCTTTTTGGAGATTTTGGGGATTCCTTATGTCGGTTCCGATTTTCGCTCTTCTCCTTTGTGCATGGATAAAGCAGTTTCCAAGCATTTGGCGGCAGCTCACGGAATTTATGTCTCACCGTTTGTTGATTTTTCAGCGCTTGATTTTGAGTTGCGTCGTGAGGAGATTCTAGAGACAATTCTCTCAACGCTTAAGTTCCCGCTCTTTACTAAGGGAGTCCATCTAGGCTCGAGTATCAGTGTGAGGAGGGTGACGACAGTTGAAGAGCTCCTTGAGGGTATTGCTTATGCATTCACCTTTGACCATCATCTTCTTGTTGAAGAAGAGGTGGTTGGACGTGAAATTGAATTTGCACTTTTAGGAATGGAGTCGATCTTTGTTTCCGATCCGTGCGAAATTCAAAAGATCTCAGAGATGCATACTTATGAGACAAAGTATGGGGCACATGCCACTGATCTAATTTTACGCACGCCTTTGGATGCAGAGGTTTTGAAGAGCGGCAAAGATCTTGCCGTTAGGATCTATCGCCTCCTGGGCTGCTCGGGATTTGCGCGCGTTGATTGCTTTGTAGAAAAGAGTGGACGTATTGTTTTTAGTGAGATTAATCCGATTCCTGGTCTTACACCGACAAGTGCCTATCCTCAGATGATTGAGTTAGAGGGGATTGCTCCTCATGAGTTTTTAAATCGTCTTGTGCGATATGCTCTTGCGCGCAAACGGGCTCATGACGCGCTCTACAAGGCTGTTTGTGTATCGTAAATGGCCATTGCCTTTTGCCCTTTTCTGGATTGTCTTCTCCCTTTTTTTGGTGACAGGAACAATCGTGAAGACGACACGAGTTGTCCGAGCAGATCAACAGAAGAGGGTTTTTGTCTCTGCTTTGATCCAGACAGGGCCTGAAAAAGAGGCGTTAAAGACGGTCTATCTTGCAGAGATTTTGGGTCTTTCATGGGACATTCCAGAACTTTTAGATACTTATGATGTGAAAGGAGCTGAAGAGAAGTTGCGCGCCTCTCCCTTAATTGCATCAGCTCACGTCTCCAAGCAAGTGGGGGGAAGTCTTTTGATCGACTATGCCGTGCGCAAGCCTCTTTTTTGGCTTGCCGATTATGAAAACCTGGCGGTCGATCAAGACGGTTTTCTTTTCCCCGTCTCTCCTTTTTTTTCTCCTAAAGAGCTGCCAGAGCTCTATTATGGTGCATCTCCATTTAAGGGCTGGAAGAGTCGTCTTCAAGGAAAAAAATTTGATCTCGCCTGTCAGATTCTAAACGGCTTACAGAAGACGGCCCCTGGCTTTGTACGGCGTATTGATGTCTCAGAGGCGTTTGCACAGCTTTTGGGCAACTGTCAAGTTGTTCTGGTACTTGAAGAGAAGGGAAGGTTACACTACTTGAGACTAAGTAGTAAAAACTTTAAAGAAGAGCTTCTTCATTATCAACTCTTGCGTCACTCTCTTGCTGGGGAGCCCATGCCAGAACTTGTGGATTTGCGCATCCCGAATCTATTGTTTTACAAATAGTGTTAATGTTGACTGTTAATTCTCTTTTTAGTTATAAAAAATAGGTCAACATGAGCTGTAAAACAATTAATTCAAGTCAAATTCCAACATATATTGTCGAGCATGATCGAACAGGTGCCTTGTGCGGCAGCTATGCCCTAATTTTTTGGAGCCAAAAAAATTTATCTTCGGTTGATTAAATCAGGCAGAGCTGTTAGTATATCAAAATAAATTTACCAATCTCGTAGGGGACATGAAAGAGTTTATTGCCTATTTAATAAAAAATTTAGTTGACGAGCCTAATGATGTTGATGTGCGGCTAATTGATGATGAGCAAGGGTCTACTGTTGAGATCCGCGTTTCGCCTCAAGATGCGGCGAAGGTCGTTGGAAGACAGGGACGAACCATTAAGTCACTGCGCACGATTGCGATGACAGTCGGCGCCAGATGTGGTAGACGTGTGCGTTTAGAGCTCATCCAGTAGGGACTTTTGCATGAATTCGGGTCTTATTTTTGAAGATCAAGAATTACAAGAGCTTCTTCCTCCGTTTGTTTTGCCTTCGAAAAAAAAACTTCCTCTTGGAGTGAAGAAAAAGAAGGTTATTTTAATCGCAGGGCCGACTGGTGTTGGGAAGACAGCCCTCTCCCTCGTCATTGCTCAAGCTGTTGGAGGGGAGGTTATTTCTGCGGATTCAATGCAGGTTTATCGCGGGATGGATATTGGAACCGCCAAGGTTGGGCTTAAGGAGCGCAATGAGGTCCCGCATCATTTAATTGATAGTCGGGATTTAGACGAGGTCGCAAATGTTGTTGAGTTCTATCATGAAGCGATTCAAGCCATCCATGAGATCTTAGCAAAAGGACATGTGCCGATTGTTGTGGGGGGAACGGGCTTTTATCTTCATGCGCTGATTTATGGGCCTCCCAAGGGACCTCCTTCTCAACCGCGCGTGAGAGAGTGTTTAGAGCAGCAGATAGAGGAGAGGGGTAGTCTTACTTTGTATCAAGAGCTTGCGGCGCTTGATCCTGAGTATGCAAAAACAATTACCCCCCAGGATCGACACAAGATTATCCGCGCTCTTGAGATTATGACAATTACAGGCTCTCCTGTAAGCCAATTTGCACAAGACAAAGAAGAGGTCAATGAAGAGTTTGATTTTCGCTGCTGGTTTCTCTATGTGCCCAAAGAAAGGCTCCATCCAATCATTGAAGCTCGTTGCGAGCAGATGGTGAAGGCAGGTCTGCTTGAGGAGGTGAAGGTGTTAAAGGAAGAGGGACTTGAGGCTAATAGTTCAGCCTCTTCTGCAATCGGTTATCGTCAGGCGCTCAGCTTTTTACGTTCGGACCAAACAGAGGAAGATTTTAAAAATTTTATAACCGATTTTAAAAGAGCCTCGAGGGCTCTGGCAAAACGCCAATACACCTGGTTTCGTAAGGAGCCGCTCTTCCGATGGTTGGATGTGGATGCGATTGACCGTGAAATGGCTCTTGAGATGATCATCCAAGATTATGAGTTTAGTTTTTGACTTAAAACCGTGATTTGTGCACAATTTCTATCATTGATACTTTTATACACACAATTTTTTTGCTAATGAATACAGAACAGACAATTTCCGCTCCTCCGTCCGAACAAGCGGTGCAAGATCCGCCAAAGCCTGAACCGGCTATCTCATCTCTTCTTCTTGACTTGCAGAATCGGCTACAAGAGGCTAAAGGAGCTGAAATTAAGATTCGCTTATCTCTAGATTTTATGCGTGAAGCGCTTTCTCAGAGCGGAACTCCGCGGTTTAGAGATTTTTGGGAGGCAAGACGTCTCTCTTTACCCTTTTTTAAGGAAAACTTAGCTCCTGTTGTTCGTGCAGAGTTGTGGGCGGACTACGTCGAGCTCTCCAGCGAGGCGCGTCGCTTAAAAGAAATTCTTGATGAGCAGTCAGCTTTTGCTGCAGAGCAGATTGAGCTTGCGATTGTCTCTGTGGAAAAGGATCTCGATGCTTATCAAGATCTACTCGAACAGATCGCGGAAATCTCATTTCCTAGAGAGTGTCGTACGCTTTATGAGAAGATCCCGGTCTACCAAACGCTGCAAAAAGAGTTGTATCTACTGAACACGTTTGCATTGCGTATTAACGGGTTGCGTAAAGAGATTATTAAAACAGAGATGCGCATCAAGCATAAAAATAAGTTTTTTGATCGCCTTTCGGCCTCTGGAGATCGTATCTTTCCTCAACGCAAAGAGTTAATTGCTCAGATTTCTAATGCCTTTTTAATGGATGTGCAAGCATTTATTGAGAGCCGTTGTGGCGAAGAGGGGCAGGAGAGATCGCTTTTTGGATTGCGCGAAGAGATTAAGATGCTCCAGGCATTTGCTAAAATGTTGACGCTTAATACCCATGCTTTTACAAAGACACGTCAGTTTTTAAGTGACGCTTGGGATCTGATCAAGACGTGGGAGAAAGAGCGCAAAAAAGATTTGGCTGTCAAAAAAGAAGAGTATCGTCAGAATTTTGATCGTTTAGAGCTTCTTATCGAAACCCTTGCGCAAGAGAGCCTCGTAGAAGGTGCACTACTTGAAGTTGTGCAGAGCCGAGCAGAAGAGATCTTGGAAGAGATGCGCGCTGTGGCTCTGGGTTGGGATGAAGTGAGAGATTTGAAGGAGATGCTTGTACGCGCTACGGCACCGGTTGTTGATAAGCTTAAGTTTGAAGAGCAAGAAAGAGAGAAAAAGGCGCGATTCCTGGCTCTTGAAAGACTTGAAGCTCTGCAGAAATTAAAGGCTTCTCTTGCTGAGCTCGTGGCTACGGCAGAGAGTTTGGATGGCGAGCTGTTGCAAGAAAAGAGAGATGCTCTTTTTCAAGAATATGAGGCACTCGTGATTTCAAAAGCTGAGAAGCAAATTGTTGATCGCTTCTTCAAACAGCTTAAAGAGTTGATTGTTGAGAAAAAAGAGAGACGGACTCTTTCAGAATCGGATTTAGAGTCTTTAGAAGAGTTGCGCTCGATTGTGCAGCAACGGCGCGAGAGATCCCAAGAAATTCAGCATATTGTTGAGCAGTATCGTAAAATGCTCGGTGGATCAAATCTCGACTTTGAAAAAGCATTTCTCTATCGACAGCTCTTTGATGAAGAGAATCTGCGCTTTAAAAAGAGTCTGGAAGCTGTTCAGGAGATCGAAGAGAAGATTCGTGAACTCGAATCTTGATCTTTTTGATCTAGATGGAACTTTAATTTACGGTAACGGCAGTTTTTCTTTCTGCTGTTACTTGGTAAAAAAATCGATTCTTTCTCCCTTTCATTTGCTCTACGCTCTGTTTGTCTATCTTCTCTCTTCTTTAGGTTTTTTGTCTCAAAGGGCATTGCATGAAAAGATTTTTGCGCATGCGCTGCGTGGAAAGAAGTTGTCTCAAATAGAATCTTTTATTCCTTCTTTTTTATCTGGTTTTTTGGAAAGGTCGGTTAACCCTTCGACTCTATCTTATTTACAAGAGGCGCAAAAATCTGGTTCTCGAGTCGTTCTTTTGTCCAATTCTCCCTCTTTTCTTGTAGCTCCGATTGCCGTCTATTTTGGCATTGAAGAGTGGGGTGCAACAGAGTATCGAGTTGACGAGAAAGGAGTCTTCTGCGACATTGCGCATGTGATGGATGGAGAGGCAAAAGCGGCCTATGCAGCAGGTCTAATAAGCGGAAAAAAGAATATAACGGTCTACTCCGATAGTTATCAAGACCTCCCTCTATTACAGATGGCAACAAAAACTGTTCTTGTGAATCCAGATAGGAAGTTATTACGTTGGAAAAAAGGGCATTAAAGGGAAAAATTGGTTTTTTTGGAGGGACGTTTGATCCGATCCATTACGGCCATATTCACATGGCGCTTCAGCTGATGGAGCGGGCTCATCTCGATACGGTTTTATTTTGCCCAACCTCTCTCTCTCCATTTAAACAAGACGCCTTTCCTCTGGTCTCCGCTAAGCTTCGCCTTGAAATGGTAAGGCTTGCCATTGCTCCTATTGAGAAGTTTGCAGCGCTTGATCTGGAGGTGGGTTTGAAAGTTCCAGCTTTCACAATTGATACGATGCGCAGGCTTGTAACCTCTGTAAAAAAAGAGGGAGATGCGGCTCAATTTTTTCTTTTGCTCAGTCAAGATGCTCTGCCAAGACTACACGAGTGGAAAGAGGTGGATGATCTGCTTGTCCTTGCCCATCCGCTTATTGCCAGTCGAACTGCTGAGAGTGTAACGACTAAAAACCTCTCTCAAAGCGCCTCTGCTGCTGTCTCCAAAGGGATCATCCAGACCCCTATTTTAGACATTAGCAGTACGGAAATTCGCAATCGTTTAGCTGCTAGTCTCTACTGTGGACACCTTGTTCCGCAAGATGTTCTAGACTATATTCGAGGCAATGAGCTATACTAGCTTCTCTATGAAGCACGACGCACAATTTATTTTAAATCTGATTGCTCAAGCGATTTTTGACAAGAAGGGGATGAACATCCTTGCTCTTGATCTGCGCAACGTCTCGACAATTACTGACTACATGATTATTGCTGAAGGAGCTGTCGATCGGCATCTTGTTGCGATTGCCCACTCCATTGAAAAGAGCCTTGAAGAGGTCGGAGAGAAGCCGGTGCGTATTGAAGGACTTGCAGAAGGCGACTGGATCGTGCTTGATTACCTAGAAGTGATGGTCCATCTCTTTGCTCCTGGCTTGCGCGAAAGGTATCAGCTTGAGCAGCTCTGGAAAGAGGGCAAGCTTGTCGAATTAAATATTTCTTTAGATCCTATTCAACACTAAAATTTTAGCTTGAGTTGTCAAAAAAGGGTTGATTTGGTATGCTTGTCTCACTTTATGAATAAAAAACGTATTGTCGTCACAGGAATGGGCCTTGTCTCTTGTTTTGGGAGTGATATCAATCACTTCTACCAGCAGCTTTTGGCTGGAAAGAGTGGAGTACGCCCTATTGCTGGATTTCCTTGTGAAGAATTTCCGACGCGCTTTGCAGCAGCGGTCGATCAGTTTAACCCAGATGGTTATCTAGATAAAAAACAGGCGCGTCGCGTCGATCCTTTTATCTGCTATACTGTTGTTGCAGGCAAAAGAGCTTTAGAGATGGGCGGCCTGACTGGCGAGGCGTTTGATCGTCTAGATAAAGAGCGTTGTGGGATTTTAATTGGCTCTGGGATGGGTGGAATGAATGTTTTTTATGAAGGGGTTGAGACGCTGCTTCATAAGGGGCATAAGCGTCTGACGCCGTTTTTTGTTCCCTACATCATTACAAACATGGGCGGAGCGCTTCTAGGAATCGAGCTCGGTTTCCGCGGTCCTAACTACTCTATCTCTACTGCGTGTGCAACCGCTAACTACTGTATTGCAGCGGCTGCAAATCACATTCGCAACGGCCATGCCGATCTCATGTTATGCGGCGGTGCAGAGTCTGCGATCAATCCGATTGGTCTTGCAGGTTTTGTTGCTATTAAGGCGCTTTCTGAGAGAAATGAGGCACCGGAACAGGCTTCACGTCCATGGGATCAGGCCCGAGATGGTTTTGTGATGGGAGAGGGGGCAGGAGTTCTTCTGCTCGAGAGTTTAGAGTCAGCTCTTGCGCGTGGCGCTCCGATCTATGCGGAGTATTTGGGTGGTGCAATTAATTGCGACGCGCATCACATGACAGATCCACGGGCTGATGGGCTTGGCGTCAGTAGCTGTATTGAAGAGGCGATTAAGGATGCTGGCATTGATAAGAGTCAGATTAATTATATCAATGCGCATGCGACATCAACACCTGCTGGCGATCTGTGTGAGTTTCAGGCGCTGCAGAATGTTTTTGGAGAGGGGCTCTCTTCAATTGCGATGAATGCTACAAAGTCGATGATTGGTCACTGTTTGGGTGCAGCTGGCGGTATTGAAGCGATTGCGACGGTTATGGCCATCCAAACAGGAATGCTTCACCCGACAATTAATAGTGAGAACCTTGAGCCTGCAGTTGCAGGTGTAAATATTGTTTCGAGCGTTGCCGCTCCCTGTCAGGTAAGAGCCGCGCTTTCTAATTCATTTGGATTTGGTGGTCATAACTCTTCTTTGATTTTTGCTCCTTACTTGAGTGCAGGATAGACCTCTTGCGTCAGTAGCTTTGCTTGAAAAATTCGGAGATTTTCTCTCGGATTTTTAGAAACTGCAAGCAGTTTCGTGTCGAGCGAAGGCGACGACTCCAGGGAGTCGACAACTGAGTAAGATAAAAAACTGCGAGAAAAGAACGAATTTAGCAAGTAAATGTAATGACGTAAGAGGTCTGATGATCCTTCAAGATGAATCTTTTGGTGTAATTCCTTTAAAAAAAGAGAATTCTCTCTGGAAGGTTTTTTTAATTTTACACAAGTCAGGTCACCATTGGGGCTTTCCTAAGGGACATAAGAATATAAATGAGTCGTCACAAGAAGCGGCAGAGCGTGAACTAAAAGAAGAGACAGGGCTGCATGTTGTGGAATGGCTTTCAGAAAAACCTCTTGTAGAGACGTACCGGTTTCGGATTAAACAGCAGATGGTGCAAAAGCATGTCCTTTTTTTTCCGGCGCTTGTAGCGGGCGAACTTTTGTTGCAAGAAGAGGAAATTCGTGAAGGTAAGTGGGTGACCTTTGAAGAAGCCACCGAGACTCTTACCTTTAAAGAGGCGAAATTACTGATCAAAGAAGTCTCTCAACTGTTGAATCTCTCTTAATAGACTTCTTTCGAAATTCGCTTTGTTTAGAAAAATTTGGCGCCGCAGATTCCAAAAAAGGCAATTTTAATAGACATCTTGCGCAACCTGCTTTGTTTGAAAAATTCGGAGATTTTCTCTCGGCTTTTTAGAAACAGCTTGGAGTTTCGCATCGCGCGAGGGAGCCGACTCTTCAGCGTCGGCAAGTGAGCAAGATAAAAAGCCGTGAGAAAAGAACGAATTTGGCAAACAAATGAGGTTGCGCAAGAGGTCTAATAAACAAATGGAATTTTGAAAGAAGTCTATTATGTCTAAACTTGATTATTTGAAACATTCTCTTCTCGGGATGCCGCCACAAATCGAGCTTTTTGTGCGCCATTGTCACTATTCAGCGATTAGTCAGCATAAAAATCGCTTGCCCGGTTTTGATCGTAAAAAATGTTATGAGAATCTTCTTAAGACAGTGGATCTGAAACGTGTCCGCATCACATTTTTGCTCGACACCTTTCATCCTCTGGATCATGAGCACTTCATTATGCAGCAAAAGAAGTTTCCAGTTATTCAGACAAGACAGGGGAGCGAAACAGGATCTTTTCTTTTTTTACTCGACCACGTTATAGCCCAAAAATTTTACCCCGACACAATTATTTACTTGCTTGAAGATGATTATCTGCATCGAGAAGGGTGGGTGGATGTTCTCTTAGAAGCGTTTGAGCTTCCAGTTGACTACGTGACGCTCTTTGATCATCGCGACAAGTACACAGCATCTAGCTATAAGGATTTACAAGCCCGGTTGTATCAGACACATTCTTGTCACTTTCGCACAACGCCATCGACAACAAACACATTTGCTGCGCGCTATAAGACATTGCAAAAAGATGCGCCGATTCATCGCGCCTATTCTGAAAATCGGACAATCACAGCCGATCATGAAAAATTTTGCCATTTACAACGGGAGGGGGCGACTCTAATCTCCTCTATTCCAGGCTGGTCTACCCATGTAGAGCAGGAATTTACATCCCCCTGTTTTAGCTGGGAATCTCTTCTTTAAACAATGCCTTTTCGCGCAGATTCAACGTCTTTTGCTTCTTTTGGCGCCTTTGTGGAAAACTGATGGTCGCCAGGTCTTGTCGTGTCAGTCTTGTTAAAGACTGTTTCTGCGCGGTTGGTAAGAGAGTGGTTTGGGGCAGCTTTTGAAAATGTCGGGAGACCATTCACCCCATGAACGCTGGCATCTCTGATTAAAGGGAGTACTTTTTGAGTTAGTTTTTGGGCTTTAGCTTTAAGTTCAGCTTCGCTTGGGGTTTGTGTCTGTTGTGGGGCGTGAGTGTGCGTCTGTTGGGAAACTTTTTCTACCATAAGGACCTCCTAAAGTTAAGTTCATTATAAAGAGTCGCCAATTTTAGCAAATCTTTTATTTACGGCTTGTCTAGATCGATTCTTGAAGCTTTTAATAGAGAGGGATTCGTTTCTGATTCCCTGTGAATTGTTTTACGAAAAATTTGAGCAAGGGAAGAGACCTCGTTTGAAAAGCTGACTCTTTTGACTCTCTCCTCTGATTCTCTTTTTTCTTTTTTCTTTTTCATAGATACTATACGTATTCTATTTTGGGTATAATTGTCAATTGCGGTATAGTTGATTTTTTTACAATAGACGTCTTGCGGAACCTGCTTTGTTTGAAAAATTCGAAGATTTTCTTAGCTGTTTTTAGAAACCGCTGACAGTTTCGTATTGCGCGAGGGCAAGTGAGCAAGATAAAAAGCTGCGAGTCGGAGTTATGCTAAAGCAAAGGGTGCGCAAGGCGCTAGAGAGCCCCATTTTTTGGATTGCCAGGGCCGTCGCCTCTTTGCGCTATCGTCTTCACGTTACAGGGCTAGAGCATCTGACGCCGGAAACTTTAGCGCGTGGAGGGGGAACTCTTTTTTTGCCAAACCATCCAGCAGAGCTCGATCCATGTCTTTTGCTGCTGGTTCTTTTCCCCCAATTTCGCCCAAGACCTTTAGTTGTCTCCCACTTTTTTTATCTCAAGGGAGTACGCTTTTTTATGGATCTGGTCCATGCGCTTCCTCTGCCCAATATGGATACATTTGCAAGTAGATGGAAGATCAAGCAGATGGATCTTCTTTTTACCACCGTCTCTTCCGCGTTAAAGAGAGGAGAAAATTTTTTGATTTATCCAGCCGGGAAGTTGAAGATGGGCGAAGCAGAGCGGGTGGGTGGATCCTCTTTTGTCCATAGTCTGCTCAAAGAGTGTCCCTCTGCAAATGTTGTTGTGGTGCGCACGACAGGTCTTTGGGGTAGCAGGTTTTCACGCGCGCTAACAGGAGAGGTCCCCAATTTTGGCAAGACATTATGGGAAGGATTTAAAATTATTTGTAAAAATGGCTTTTTTTTTACTCCGCGCCGCCATGTTTATATCGATCTTTCTCCAGCGCCGAGCGATTTCCCTTTTTCTGGAACACGCCTAGAGTGCAATCAGTATTTAGAAAACTTTTATAACCGTTATCCGGATCGATTAAAACTTGTCTCATTCTATTTTTGGAAAGAGAAGTTCCCGTCTGTTGCGACAGAGGGAGAGGTGCATAAGTTTTTTGGAGAAGGTAAGGTGCCACAGAGCGTTGAAAAAGAGGTCTTTGCAAAACTCTCGGCACTCTCGGGGCGTCCCGCGCCCCTAATTAATGCGCGCATGGAGCTCGCTTCAGACTTAGGTCTTGATTCTCTTGATCTCTCTGGGCTCTATATTTTTTTAGAGGAGAAGTATCATGTTGGGCAGCTGCAGCTGGGACAGCTCCGTTTTGTAGATGATCTATTGCAGATCGCGTCCGGCTACAAAAAGGGGATTGTTGTCTCAAATCAGCGAGAAAAGAGCTTTTCGTGGAAAGAAGAAAAAAACAGACCCTCTCCTCATATTGCAGATAGCCGAACATTACAAGAGGCTTTTTTACTCTCTTGCGAGCGGATGGGTTCTTTTACCGCGTGTGCCGATAGTAGTTCGGGGACCTTTTCGTATCGCACATTTAAAATGGCAGCGATCACTTTATCGCTCTATTTAAAAAAAGAGAAGAGCCCCTATATTGGCATTCTTCTCCCTGCATCTTGTGGCGCTTATCTCACAATTTTTGCCACTCTTCTTGCGCGCAAAACTCCTGTGATGCTCAACTGGACAACGGGGGTGCGCTCTCTTGAGCATGCCCAATCTATCGCTCAATTTTCCTCTGTTATTACCTCTTGCCGTTTTTTAGAGCGCGTTGAAACAGCAGATTTTGGTGCTATAGAAAATTCGTTTCAATTTTTAGAAGAGATTAGCAGGAGTCTCTCTGTTTTTGAAAAAATCAAAGGTTTTTTCCTCTCTTTTTATTCGACAAAACAGCTGATGCGACGCTTGAGAGTAGAAGATCTACAAGCAGATGATCCGACCCTTATCCTTTTTACAAGCGGAACAGAATCGCTACCAAAAGCTGTTCCTCTAACCCATCAGAACCTCTTGTCGAATTTGCGCTCAGCGCTTTCTTGTATTCCGCTCAGAGCGGATGATGTGTTGTATGGCGTTTTGCCTCCGTTTCACTCATTTGGTTTTTCTGTAACGGGAATTTTCCCTATACTCGCAGGTCTGAAAGTCTACTATGCCCCGGATCCAACAGATGCGTATCAAATGTCGCATGATATTCGCGAAGCTCACGTTACTTTGTTATGTCTGGCACCGAGTTTCATGCGCAGTCTGTTGCGCGTTGCAGATAAACGAGACTTATATTCAGTTGCCTATTTTGTTGCAGGCGCTGAGAAAGCAGGCGTTGAGCTATACGATGCGATCAGACAACTTGGCAGTGGCAAGCGATTATTAGAAGGGTATGGAATTACAGAATGTTCACCCATTGTCACCTGGTCGCGGCTACATCTACCGGCAAAAGGTGTGGGGCAGCCCTTGCCTAACGTCGAACTTGCAATTCTTGATACGGAATCTGGACAATTTTTACCAGTAGGCTCTGAGGGAGAAGTGTTGATTTGTGGGCCAAATGTCTTTAATGGCTATCTTGGCAAGACCCAAGACTCTTTCTTTGAGCATGAAGGCAAGAGATGGTACCGTTCTGGAGATCGAGGGCGTCTGGATCTCGACGGAAGTCTTATCCTTACAGGGAGGCTCAAGCGCTTTGTAAAAATTGGGGGAGAGATGATCTCTTTGTCCGGAATCGAAGAAGATCTGACACTTGGAATGGGTCAAGAGAAAACTTTTGCCCTCATCGCAAAAGAAGATCTTGAAAAACCGCTTCTGATTCTTTTTTCTGAAATCCCCTTAAACAGAGAAGAGCTGAATCTCTTGTTAAGAGAGCGCGGCTATGGACAGATTATAAAAATTTCTGAAGTGCGTACGTTGAGTGAGATCCCGCGCATGGCAACAGGAAAGATCAATTATCGACAACTGGAAGAACTATGCTAAAACTATATAATACAGAGTCAAGAGAAAAAGAAGATGTGCGTCCCTTGGATGGGAAGGCCGTGCGTATCTATACATGTGGTCCCACCGTCTACAACTTTGCCCATATTGGTAATTTCCGCACCTACGTCTTTGAAGATCTGCTCCGCCGCACAGTGCGCTATTTTGGGATGAAGGTGGAACAAGCGATGAATTTGACCGATGTGGACGACAAGACGATTCGAGGCGCCTTGCAGCAGGGAGTAACTTTAAAAGCCTTTACTGAGCCGTATATTGACGCCTTTTTTGCCGATCTTAAAGCCCTTAATATTGAACCTGTCGAGCATTATCCACGAGCAACGGACTATATTGGAGAGATGATTGAGATTATTCAGGGGCTTTTAGATAAATCCATTGCCTACAAAAGTGAAGATGGGAGTGTCTATTATGCGATTTCTAAATTTCCTTCTTATGGGAGACTCTCTCACCTACAATGTCAGTCCTTAAAAATCGGCACAGCTGTCTGTAACGATGAGTACGACAAGGATAACCTCTCGGATTTTGTGCTCTGGAAGAGTTATGATAAAGAGCGCGATGGAGAGATTTTTTGGGAGAGCCCTTTTGGGCCTGGACGCCCTGGCTGGCATATCGAATGTTCTGCCATGGCAATGGGCCTTCTTGGTGAGAGTTTTGATCTGCATGTCGGTGGTGTCGATAATATGTTCCCGCACCATGAGAATGAGATTGCGCAGTCCGAAGGGTATAGCGGCAAGCGTTTTGCGGCTCACTGGCTCCATGCAGAACATCTTCTGGTTGATCATAAAAAGATGTCGAAAAGCTTGGGCAATTTCTACACGCTGCGTGACCTTCTCGACAAGGGATACACGGGCCAGGAGGTTCGTTATTTGTTGCTTTCTGTTCACTATAGAACACAGCTCAATTTTACCTTTGAGGGACTTGATGCGGCGCGCCATAGCTTAGAGAGGCTGGCTGGTTTTGTTGAGAGGATCCGCGTTCTAGCAGAGGGCCATGTGGAAGCTTCGGGTCACTTAAAGGCGATTTTAGATAAGCGTTCTGTGGAGTTTCGTTTGGCGCTTAGCGATGACTTGAATATCTCCGTTGCCCTTGCAGCTCTTTTTGAGCTTGTACGCGAGGTGAATGGATTATGTGATAAGGAAGAACTGGGTAGTAGTGAGGCGGTTGAGTTACTCGAGGCTCTCCGTCTATGGGATCAGGTGCTCGGGTTAATTCCGTTTGAGAAAAAAGCGCTTGAGATTCCCCCTGAGTTACAGGAGGCGTTGCTTGTCAGAGATAGAGCACGTAAAGAAAAAAATTGGAAGCTTGCAGATGCTTGCCGTGATCAGATTGACGCGGCCGGATTTTTTATTGAAGACACCCTAAATGGAGCGAGGTTAAAGAAAAAATGAAGCCCGGATACACGATCGATGAAAAATTTTTACTGAAAATATTTGAACTTGCTGAGAAGAGGGGAGACCCAAAAACCCCAATTGAGGTGCATCAGGTGGGGCGCCTTCTGGGCCTGAATGATCGCTCGATGGCCACGATTGTGAGGACGCTTGCTCAAACAAATTTTATTAAAAAACAGGGTGAGGAGCGGGTCAGCCTGACTGAAAACGGCCTGAGTTTGATTGAGTCATTACAAGAGTCTTTTTAAAAACAATTTTGTTGTTAGCGTTCAATAGAAATGTCCGGTTTTATTGTTAAAAAAATGTAACAGTTCAGATACCCCATACAAACACTCCGTTTCCGCGTTCTCGGTATTTTTCTTGGTCGATCCTCGTCGCTCGCGCTCCAAGGATCCACACAGAAAAACACCTCATCCGCGGTTTTTAAAAGAGGGTCTTCAGTTAATTTTTCATAACCCTCACTCCTCTTGTCGCATCAGCGGGAAGTAGAGCACATCGCGGATCGACGCAGCTTTTGTGAAGAGCATCACCAGGCGGTCCATCCCGAAGCCGATGCCGGCTGCTGGCGACATTCCCTGACAGATCGATTCGATAAACTCTTCATCCAGAGGACTTGCCTCTTCGTCGCCGCTCATGTTTTTTTCTGCTTGCGCAACAAGAAGTTCGCGCTGTAACTCCGGGTCATTTAGCTCCGTATACGAGTTGCAAAACTCACCACCTACAATAAAACTTTCAAATCGCTCGACAAGTCCTATCTCCCGTAGTTTTTTGTCTCGATGAGGCTTACACAAAGGTGTTGTCTCAATCGGGTGGTCGATGATGTGGTGTGGCTGAATCAGATGCTTTTCTACAAGTTCTTCGAAGAGGTTCGCCGTTAATGTTCCAATCGTTGCTTGATTGATTGTTGCCGGATCAACTCCTGTTTTTTCTTTTACAATCTGGCGCAATTCTTCACAAGACTTGCCCTCTACTGTAATCCCTGCATAGACCTGAATACTTTCGCGCATAGAAAGGCGTTTCCACGGAGCCTTTACATCGACCAGATGTTCTACTCCATCGCGCGCAATCAGAAGTTCTGTTGTTCCAAAAAGTTTCAGTGCAATGGACTCGAAAAGTGTTTCAGCAAGAACCATCATGTCGTTGTAGTCCCAATGTGCCGCATATGCTTCAAGTAATGTAAATTCTGGGTTGTGTGTCTTGTCAATTCCCTCATTGCGAAAGACTTTTCCAATTTCAAAGACTTTATCCATTCCGCCGACAATGAGTTTTTTTAGCGGAATCTCAAGTGAGATGCGCAAAAACATTTTCTGATCGAGGGCGTTAAGGTGGGTTGTAAAGGGTTTTGCAGCAGCGCCTCCATACACATTCTGTAAGATTGGCGTCTCTACTTCGAGAAAGCCGTACTGTTCAAAAAATTCTCTTGTTTGTTGAAAGATCGAGGAGCGGATACGGAACGTTGTCGCAACATCGAGATTGCACATCAGATCAAGCCAGCGCTTGCGGTAACGTACTCCTTTGTCGACAAGGCCACTATGTTTGTCTGGCATGGGTAGAAGCGTTTTGCACAGCAGGGTCAACTTTTTAACAAAGATGGTCAGCTCCCCTTTTTGTGTGCGAAAGAGGTTTCCTTCGATGGAGATAATGTCTCCCAAGTCGATCTTTTTTTCGATAAATTTAAGGGGAGGGACTCCCTCTTGCGGCACAAACCCTGCGAGCTGTGTGGCGTCGCGATTGAGCATGAACTGGATTCTGCCCGACTCATCTTGAATGTGACCAAATGCGTTTTTTCCCATAGAGCGAAATAAGACAAGGCGCCCGGCACACGTGACAGATTCTGTTGTTCCCTTTTCGGCATCTTCGCTGTGGCCGACCGGATTCTCTGAATATTTAGAGGTCAGAAGAATGATTGGTGTACGCTCAAGACGCGGAGCTGGGTACGGTTCAATGCCGGCTTCGCGAATGTCACGCAGCTTTGCAGAGCGGAGCACAAATTCTTCGATAGTATGGTATTCAGGTGTCAGAATGGGCATAAGATAAAACTCGTTGCGATTTTTCGACTATTTTTGCATGTATTGGGATACTTGGCAAGAGACGGATTGTTTTGTGACGGGATGAATGAAGCTGACATGCACATGCGTGAGTGCAATTGTTTCTAGATTCTTGTGTGCGCCATACTTTTTGTCGCCGATAATGGGGTGGCCAATTGCTGCTAGCTGTGCGCGGATCTGATGGTAGCGTCCGGTGTGAAGCTGAATTTCTAGAAGAGCACTTTTTTCGTCACAAGAGACAACAATGTAGTCTAGTAGCGCCTCTTTTGCTTTTGGGTCTTTTTTTGTCGTAACGTTTGCGCGATACTCATCGTGAGTTAAATAGTGGCGCAAGGAGGCGCTTGTCTGCTTGGGAACCCCTTCAACACGGGCGTAGTAAGTTTTCTTGATTTTTTTTTCGCGCATCTGCTGCTGCAACCGCGAAAGGGCTTTGCTTGTCTTTGCAAAGATCACAATTCCAGAGGCTGGTTTGTCGAGGCGATGGATCGGCTCGAGGAATTTGGTGTGCAGATAATCTAGTGCCACACACTCTAACCCTTTTTCTTCCCCATGTTTTTGTGTGGCAAGACCGCCCGGTTTGTTGACAACAAGCAGGTGGTTGTCTTCGTAAATTACTTCAAGCTGCATAGAGAACTTCTTTGACGCACAGCTTCATACAACAAAAGAGTTGTCGCGGACGCAACGTTCAGTGAGTCTGCAACGCCGAGCATCGGAATTTTGACCTGGAGGTCTGCTCGATCAAGCCACTCTTGGCTCAATCCCAGCTGTTCTGTCCCAACAACAATCGCAATACTACCTTTCAGGTCGGCATCTGTAAAAAATTGGTCAGCCGCGGGTGTTGTTGCAACGATCTGGATCCCATGTTTTTGTAAAAACAAAAGTGTCTCTTCTGTTGAGGCTTCAACAACAGGGAGGGTAAAGAGCGTTCCGACACTTGCGCGTACAACATTTGGATTATACATGTCTGTGCAGCGATCACAGATAATAACGCCGTCGGCACCTGCTGCATCAGCAGAGCGCAGGATGGTTCCTAGATTGCCTGGCTTTTCAATGGCCTCCGCAATAATGAATAGAGAGTTTGGAGAGACTTCTAGATCGTGTATGGTTCGTGTCGATTTTTTAGCAATAGCGATTAACCCGTCGGATCTGTCTCGGTAGGAGAGTTTTTCTAGGAGGTGGGGAGCACACGAGTAGATTGTTGCCTCAGCACGCGCGCACTCTTCAATTAAAAATCCCTCATTCTCACCTAAAAAGAGTTTAGGGCAGATCAAAAGAGCTGTAATTTTCACATCATGGTCGACAGCGCGTCTTAACTCTCGGTAGCCTTCGATCAAAAAAAGCCCCTCTTGATCGCGCTCTTTGCGCTCTTTTAGAGCAACAGCTGCTTTAAATTTGGGATTTTGAAGACTTGTAATTTCAAACATCGCGATACCACCTTGCAAAGCTGCCACACGGCAGCGGTAATGTTTTTCCATGAATGCACATCTCACCTGTCTCTATTTTCCCTTCTTTACCCATCCACTGTCCGAGGAGGTGGCCCATGACAAGAGGGGTCATTCCGGGGGTATGGGTGGATAGAATGAGAAAGAGTGGATCATCACTGAGTAGCGCAGTACAGCTTGAGAGCAGATTGTGAAGATCACGGTCAATTTTAAATATTTCACCTTGATTGCCTCTTCCAAAACTTGGAGGATCCAAGATAATGGCGTCGTAGCGCACGCCTCGCTTCTGTTCGCGAGCCAGGAATTTAGAGACATCATCGATAATCCAACGAATGGGGGCTCCCTGAAGATTGTTGAGGGCTGCATTTTCACGCGCCCAAGCGACCATGCCTTTTGAGGCGTCCAAATGACAGACGTGTGCGCCACAAGAGGCAGCAACAAGAGAGGCTCCGCCGGAATAGGCAAAGAGATTGAGAAGTTTTGCCCCTTTTCGTTTTTCCAGGTGTGGTCTCATGAAGTCCCATAAATAGCTGTGTTCTGGAAAGATGCCTAGGTGACCAAAATCTGTCGGCGCAATTTTAAAACGCACGTGCGCAAGCTCTGTTGTCCATTCTTTGGGAAGTTTTTTATGATAGATCCAGCGGTTCCCCTCTTCACGTGTAAAGGTGGCAGAGGCGCTCTCCCAAAGACTCTGTGGAGCTGTCGGTTTCCAGACTGCTTGCGAGCAGGGGCGAACGAGGAGATAGTCGCCAAACTTCTCTAGCTTTTGTAGATTCCCACTGTCAAGTAATTCGTATTGCATAGTGGCGACAATTGTAGCATAGGGAGTGGCTTACGCTCAAGGTGTAAAGGGAACTGTTCCGTGTACGATGTAACGCAACAAATGCGCCAAAACCTTTCTTGAAGCTGACTCGATCATTACCTCGCGGTTTCCATAGACAGGAATTATGCCAATAGCTGGAACGGCTCCTCTTTTTCCTATTGCGGCAAAGACGGTTCCGACAGGAGTTTTTGCTGTTCCGCCAGAGGGACCTAGAATACCGGAAATAGCAATGGCATAGTCAGCATCGGTTATAGAAAAAACTCCTAGTAACATTTCAGTGACACACTCTTGTGAGACATTTCCATAGGTCTTAAGGGTTTCTGGCGCGACGCGTAGTAGTTTTTCTTTTAACGCGTCACAGTAGGAGACAATGGATCCAAGAAAGTAGTTAGAGGCTCCAGGAATTTTTGTAAGCATAGCGGCAATCTGTCCGCCCGTGCACGATTCAGCTGTTGCAAGGGTGAGTTTTTTTTCGGCAAGCACTTTGTGTAGCGCTTCTTCAACAGAAGTTTCTTGGTAAAAATAGGTTGAAAATTTTTCTATAAGTTGCTGTGAAACATGGAGGATTGTTGTTTCAGATGGGGACAGAAGCGAGACGCTCACCGTGCCGTAGCCCGGATAAATACCTATAGAAAGATCTTTGTATTCTGCTTGATGTTCTCGTAAAAAGGGGTCGATTTGACTCTCTGTTAGAAGTGCAAAATGCAACTGCCTTTCAACAGGCTTGTTTTGTGCAGGAAAGTTTTTTACAAGATAGGGAAGGAGTTCATTTGCGACAATCGAGCGCATCTCTTGTGGGACACCAGGGAGTAGAACAAGCATTTTTCCGCCTTCTGAAAAGAGGAGCCCGGGGGCTGTTCCGACCAGATTTTGTAACAGTTTGGCCTTACTTGGAACGGATGCTTGATCTTTGATTGAGGCGTTAGCTTTTTTGTATCGACGCGTTAAATCTTCCAGAAGTTCTTTATTTTCTTGAAAATCGGAGTGAAAAAGTTCTGCTGCAACAGAGCGCGTTAGATCATCGCAGGTGGGACCGAGGCCGCCTGTTGTTATGACAAGGTCTGCTCGATCAAGTGCCTCCTTTAATCGATCGTATAGGATTTTTTTGTTGTCAGGGAGTGTTGTTATTTGCGCAACAGTTAGACCAAGGCTTTTGAGCGTTTGACAAATCCATGAAGCGTTGCTGTTGACAACCCGTCCAGAAAGTAGCTCATCGCCGATCGAGGCTAATTCAATGCGCATATGCCAATTCCCAGCCTTTGCAGTTGGGGGTGCTTGTTGATCCAGGAAAAGCAGTCTTTACCTAAGCGCATAGGAGTATTAATACGCTTTCCTTCATAGAGAAAGGGGGTAGGTAGTGTCGCATGGCGTAGCCACTTGGCAGCTTTCATAAAAAGCTCGGTGTTGGGGAACTCGCTGGTTGCTGTGACTTTACAGAAAGCGCCGGTTTTAGGGTCTTGATAGATTTGTGGATAGGAGATTTGAAGCCCCCAAAAAACACTCTCTTTTCCCAAAACCATCGGGTGAAATGTGGCGTCAATTTTTGAGAAGAAAAATTGATGTATCTGGAGTTGAATAATAGGCCGGATGGCACGGATAAAATAACGCTCTTCTCCAAGTTGCATGGCATAGAGAAGGTCTGCATTTTTTGTCAGGATGCTCGAAAACGCAGCGCGTGCACAAGTGATGTCCGGTAAGTTTCCTGTTTGCAGGGCGGTAATGTAGCTCTGATAAATTGTTAAAAATTTTTCTTTAGTTACTAGGGCATTTTTTTCTGAAACAATTTCACTTCCAATAAAGATCTGTGGATCTAAGAGCGTAAGTAAGGCGTCCATCTCTTCAAGGCTTAAGAGAAGTTGATGCTTTAACCATTTAGAGACGTGCAATTTCCCTTCTAAATCTTGGTGACTAAGCCGTGGAAGAGTCATTTTTTTCTTTTTTTGGTAAACGTTGAGTAAATCAAGATGCCTACAACCCCTAAAAATATGGCGCTATCTGCCACATTAAAAACAGGATAGTGGTAGCTGCCAAATGAAAAGTGAAATAGGTCGATCACGTGGCCATAGATGAAAAAATCGACGATATTTCCAATGGCACCGGCACAAATCAGAGTCAAATAGAATTGTGTTTTTTTTGACAGAGGAACAAGGACCAGATAGCAGAGCAAGGCTCCGATGATAAAGACTCTGAAGTAGAGAAGGTACTCTTTCCAACTGGCAAAAAAACCCCAGGCGGCACCTGTATTAACAAGATGGTTAATCGAGAAGCTAACCCCTAAGATGTTGTGAAAAACTGGAATGCCTCCATACGGATAGATAGGGAGTGACTCTGACATTAAAGGAATTGTCTGTTGTACGTAGAATTTGGAGGCAACATCAAGGGCTAGGACAAAGAGGGCAATTGTAGAGAGAAGAAAAAGGCGAGAAGGGGAAGGTTTGCTGAGCGTGCTCACAATTACAATAGTCCTTTTTCAAGTTTTTCTTGAGCCTGGACTGTCATTGTTGCATAAGGGATCGCGTTGAGGCGTTTAATGGAAATCTCCTCGTGAGTTAAGTCGCAAATCCCATAGGTGCCCTCATTGATTTTCTCTAAAGCTCGGTCGATTTGTCTGAGAACGGAATACTCTTTACTTGTCACTTCTAGGCTAATTGTTCTCACAAAATCATCGGTTCCTTCGTCAGCTTGATGTTGGGAGTAGCCTTTAGAAGCGTCTGCTTTGACATCTTCTGCTGTGACGCGCACAGTTTGAGTGAGTTGGGCTTTTAGATCTTCTAAGCGTTTTTTGAATGTTGCGACTTCTTCTTTGCTAAGCGTCATGCTAAGTGTCCTTTAAGTTAAAGCTTCTGCTTTGGGTTGTGCTTCAGTTTTGGGCTGTTTATACCCAAAAAACTTGAAAAATTGGGTCTCTATGGCGTCAGTTTTGTCTCACAATTTGTATTCTCACTCGCGCCTTGCCTTTCGGCAATGGTCGCTCCCTTCGAATTCACATTCTGAGCCACTTCCTTGCAGAGCTCCCAATTTTTCAAATTATTTGGGTATAGTGCATCCATCAATTCATCGACATCCTTGAATCTGCGATAGACGCAGGCAAAGCGGATATAGGCAATCATATCCAGTTCGCGCAGTTGCTTCATCACAATCTCTCCGAGGGTGACAGTTGGAATTTCACGCACCTGTGTTTCTAATAGATCAGCGCTGATTTTATAAGCAAGGGATCTTACCTGGTCGTGAGAAATGCGGGTATGTCTACAGGCGGCCTCTAGACCTTTAATCAACTTTTCTTGTTGAAAGTCTTCGTAGGTGCCATCTCTTTTTTGGACTTGAATTGTCAGATCGACCATTTCAAAAGTGGTAAACCTGCGCAAACATTGAAGGCATTCTCTACGACGTCTAACAGCATTAGCTTCTGCTGCATTGCGGGAATCTGTGACTTTCGACTCTTCAAAACTACAAAAAGGACAACGCATATAAATAGACTCTTTAAGACGGAGGAGGTGGGATTCGAACCCACGAAACGTTTTCACGTTTACACACTTTCCAGGCGTGCTCCATCGGCCACTCGGACACTCCTCCATAGGATTTGGAGAACGAGCCTACCCAAAGAGGCATATATATCACAAGAGAAAACTCTTAAACTCGACTTTCTAGATTTTTAAGGCTGAAGGTTGAAAAAGTCGAGTAAAAGAGTGTGGCTTGAAATTTTTTAGCGGTCTGATTTTTCTTGTTTCTCTATGGAAAGTGACGATAAAAACATTATTTTAAATATTTTTTTCAGAAAATCGTTTGCAGAAAAATAGAGTTGTTTTGTATGTTGTTGTCTTTCCTAAAGCGCAGAACTCGAAAGAGTGAGCGACAAAAGGTAAAACGAGACGACCTGCGAGTCGCTCAAGTTGTTTTGACAGTAGAGATGAAGTGATGTGAAATATGTAAGAAGCTTGTGTGGGTAAATTGAGAAATCAGTTTACACACCTAAAATTTGATTAATATAACAAATCAGATTGTCAAAAATTATTTTTTGAGAATTTGATCTTGGTTCAGATTGAATGCTGACGGCGTGGATGAGGCATGCAAGTCGAACGAAGCTATAGGGTAACTTGTGGCTTAGTGGCGGAAGGGTTAGTAATACATGAATAACTTGCCTTTAACCTGGGGATAACGGCTGGAAACGGCCGCTAATACCGAATGCGGTGATTTAGAGGGATCTTTAGATCATCAAAGTGGGGGACCGTGAAAACGGCCTTGCGGTTAAAGAGAGGTTCATGGGATATCAGCTAGTTGGTGTGGTAATGGCGCACCAAGGCTAAGACGTCTAGGCGGATTGAGAGATTGACCGCCAACATTGGGACTGAGATACTGCCCAGACTCCTACGGGAGGCTGCAGTCGAGGATCTTTCGCAATGGGCGAAAGCCTGACGGAGCGACGCCGTGTGATCGATGAAGGCCTTCGGGTTGTAAAGATCTTTCGCATGGGAACAAGAGAGAGTCGTGAATAACGATTTGATTTGAGGGTACCAAGTAAAGAAGCACCGGCTAACTCCGTGCCAGCAGCTGCGGTAATACGGAGGGTGCAAGCATTAATCGGAATTATTGGGCGTAAAGGGCGCGTAGGCGGAAAATCAAGTCAGATGTGAAATACCGGGGCTCAACTTCGGTGCTGCATTTGAGACTGTTTTTCTAGAGGGTAGGAGGAGAAAATGGAATTCCACAAGTAGCGGTGAAATGCGTAGATATGTGGAAGAACACCGGTGGCGAAGGCGGTTTTCTATCTTATTCCTGACGCTGAGGCGCGAAAGCAAGGGGATCAAACAGGATTAGATACCCTGGTAGTCCTTGCCGTAAACCATGTATACTTGATGTAGCTGGGCTCAACCCCGGCTGTGTCGGAGCTAACGCGTTAAGTATACCGCCTGAGGAGTACGCTCGCAAGGGTGAAACTCAAAAGAATTGACGGGGGCCCGCACAAGCAGTGGAGCATGTGGTTTAATTCGATGCAACGCGAAGAACCTTACCCAGGTTTGAAATACAGGAGACGTAACCAGAGATGGTTATTCCCGCAAGGGCTGCTGTGTAGGTGCTGCATGGCTGTCGTCAGCTCGTGCCGTGAGGTGTTGGGTTAAGTCCCGCAACGAGCGCAACCCTTATCATTAGTTGCCAACACGCGAGGTGGGGACTCTAATGAGACTGCCCAGGTTAACTGGGAGGAAGGTGAGGATGACGTCAAGTCCGCATGGCCTTTATGTCTGGGGCTACACACGTGCTACAATGGTCGGCACAGAAGGCAGCAAGACCGCAAGGTGGAGCAAATCCCTAAAGCCGATCTCAGTTCAGATTGTGGTCTGCAACTCGACCACATGAAGTTGGAATTGCTAGTAATGGCGTGTCAGCAACAACGCCGTGAATACGTTCCCGGGCCTTGTACACACCGCCCGTCACATCATGGGAGTTGGTTTTACCCGAAGTCACTGACTTAACCGCAAGGGGAGAGGTGCCTAAGGTGAGGCCGATGACTGGGATGAAGTCGTAACAAGGTAGCCCTACCGGAAGGTGGGGCTGGATCACCTCCTTATAAAGGACAAAGAAAAAGAACTTCGGTTCTTTTCTTAGGTTGAGCAAGCTTCTTATTCATCACATCACTTCTTTTCTGTTGTCAAAGCAGAGTTGTTATCTTGAAAGTCGAGAGTAAGTTAGAAGAAAAAGAATATAGAAAGCTCGGTTTTGTAATTTTTGTGACCGAAGGCCTCGAGATGTTTGTTTTCGGTACTGTTTATTGTCTTGGGGAGGAGTTAAAAAACTCCTTTTGAGAAAATAAACAGTAAGTTTGGCCTATGGCCAAACGACCAAGAGCAAACAGACGAGGCTGGCGGGCTCAAAAATTGCAAAGTCGAGCGTAAGATTCAAAGTATTTTCAAATGGTAACAAACGAAAGTTTGTACACATTTTCACTGATAGAAGATGGCGTTTGAGGAGAAATAATCTTCACATTAAAAATATTAGGTTAAGTAAGCGAATGTAAGCTTAAGGAAGCGCACATAAAACATTATGTGGTCAAGCTTTAAAGGGCTGTTGGTGGATGCCTTGGCATCGAGAGGCGAAGAAGGACGTGCTAACCTGCGATAAGCTCCGGGGAATTGGAAAGAAGTGTTGATCCGGAGAATTCCGAATGGGGAAACCCAATAGAAGTAATATTCTATTATCTCAACCTGAATACATAGGGTTGAGAAGCGAGACCTGCCGAAGTGACACATCTCAGTAGGCAGAGGAAAAGAAATCTAGAAGAGATTCCCATAGTAGCGGCGAGCGAAGTGGGAAGAGCCCAAACCAGAGATTTTATTTCTGGGGTTGTAGGGCCCGTCATTTAATGAAAACGCAATAGCAGAACGAGCTGGGAAGCTCGGCGAAACAGGGTGATAGCCCCGTACGCGAAATTGCTTTTTTATGAGATGGGTTCCTGAGTAGAACCGGACACGTGAAACCCGGTTTGAATCTGGGGGGACCACCCTCCAAGGCTAAATACTCATCGATGACCGATAGTGAACCAGTACCGCGAGGGAAAGGCGAAAAGAACCCCTGTTAGGGGAGTGAAATAGAACCTGAAACCAGCAGCTTACAAACGGTCAGAGGCCTATATCCCTTTTAGGGAAATGGCTGATGGCGTGCCTTTTGCATGATGAGCCAGCGAGTTACGCTGAATGGCAAGGTTAAGGAACATGCGTTCCGGAGCCGTAGGGAAACCGAGTGTGAATAGCGCGATTTTAGTCATTCAGTGTAGACACGAAACCAAGTGATCTATCCATGACCAGGATGAAGCAGGGGTAAAACCTTGTGGAGGTCCGAACTAGTGTCTGTTGAAAAAGCCTTGGATGAGTTGTGGATAGGGGTGAAAGGCCAATCAAACTTGGAGATATCTTGTTCTCTCCGAAATAACTTTAGGGTTAACCTCGGCATAATAGCTTTTGGGGGTAGAGCACTGGATCCACAAGGGGGGCGACAGCCCTACCAAAGGGAACCAAACTCCGAATACCAGAAGTGCGACCGGGAGATAGACTGTGGGGGATAAGCTTCATAGTCAAAAGGGGAACAGCCCAGATCGTCGATTAAGGCCCCTAATTCTGTGCTAAGTGAGTAAGGAAGTGAAGTTTCAAAGACAGTTGGGATGTTGGCTTAGAGGCAGCCATCATTTAAAGAGTGCGTAACAGCTCACCAATCGAGAGACTTTGCGCCGATAATAGACGGGACTAAAGCACAGAGCCGAAATCACGGGTGCAACTCTGAATAAGAGTTGCGCGGTAGGAGAGCGTAGTACGGGCGATGAAGATGTACCGTAAGGAGCATTGGAGCGCGTACTAGTGAGAATGCATGGCATGAGTAAACGATAAAGGAAGTGAAAATCTTCCTCGCCGAAAACCTAAGGTTTCCAGGGTCAAGCTCGTCTTCCCTGGGTTAGCCGGACCCTAAGTCAAGGCTGAAAAGCGTAGATGATGGGAAGCAGGTTAAATATTCCTGCGCCACCTAAGATATTAAGACGACGGGGTGACGAAGTAAGTTAAGCGTGCGGACTGTTGGATATGTCCGTTTCTCTATGAGGTTAGCTAGTAGGTAAACCCGCTAGCAGATGGCCAGGTAGAGGACAAGGGGAACCTTCGGGGGAACCGATGGCGTAGCGCGACACTTCCAAGAAATAGCCTCTAGTTAACGATGGTGACCGTACCAAAACCGACACAGGTGGGTGTGAAGAATATTCTCAGGCGCGCGAGATAACTCTCGTTAAGGAACTCTGCAAATTATCCTCGTAACTTCGGGAGAAGAGGAGCCGCAACTCGTGATTACCTTCGCGGTAAAAGCGAGATGCGGCCGAAGAGAAATGGCCCAGGCGACTGTTTAACAAAAACACAGCACTATGCAAAGTCGTCTAAGACGCAGTATATGGTGTGAAGCCTGCCCAATGCCAAAAGGTCAAAAGGAGATGTTAGTTCGCAAGAGCAACGCATTGAATTTAAGCCCTGGTGAATGGCGGCCGTAACTATAACGGTCCTAAGGTAGCGAAATTCCTTGTCGGGTAAGTTCCGACCTGCACGAATGGCCTAACGATCTGGGCACTGTCTCAACGGGAGACTCGGTGAAATTGTAGTAGCGGTGAAGATGCCGTTTACCCGCAACAAGACGGAAAGACCCCGTGAACCTTTACTGTACTCTGATATTGGCTTCTGACTTTCCATGTGTAGGATAACTGGGAGACATTG
This sequence comes from Chlamydiota bacterium, assembly GCA_013287705.1. GTDB lineage: Bacteria > Chlamydiota > Chlamydiia > Chlamydiales > Rhabdochlamydiaceae > JABDDH01. The sequence goes on from JABDDH010000001.1 coordinate 27,999, forward strand.
AAGGCGGTTCGTTAGGATCGCTGGAGTCAACGTTGAAATACCAGTCTTGGGGAGTCGGAAATCTAACGAAGTCCCGTGAATCCGGGATTCGGACAATGTCAGACGGGCAGTTTGACTGGGGCGGTATCCTCCTAAAGAGTAACGGAGGAGTCCAAAGCTTACCTCATCGTGGTTGGCAATCATGAGTAGAGCGTAAAGGTATAAGGTAAGTTAACTGCGAGACCGGCAAGTCGAGCAGATACGAAAGTAGGGCTTAGTGATCCGGCGGTAGAAAGTGGAATCGCCGTCGCTTAACGGATAAAAGGTACTCCGGGGATAACAGGCTTATCGCCACCAAGAGTTCATATCGACGTGGCGGTTTGGCACCTCGATGTCGACTCATCGCATCCTGGGGCTGGAGAAGGTCCCAAGGGTTTGGCTGTTCGCCAATTAAAGCGGTACGCGAGTTGGGTTCAAAACGTCGTGAGACAGTTTGGTCCCTATCTGTTGTGGGCGTAGGATACTTGAGAAGAGCTGCTTCTAGTACGAGAGGACCGAAGTGGACGAACCAATGGTGTGCCGGTTGTACTGCCAAGTGCATAGCCGGGTAGCTATGTTCGGAAAGGATAAGCGTTGAAAGCATCTAAACGCCAAGCCTCCTTCAAGATAAAGTATCCCCATGAGACCCCCTGAAGACTACAGGGTTGATAGGTTGGGTGTGTAAGCACAGTAATGTGTTGAGCTAACCAATACTAATAGGTCCATCGGCTTGATCACTTTTTTTTCTTTTCATTATCGGCCCAGCTCTTAAGTTTAAGAGTTGAGTCAATGATGATGAAATGCTTCTAAAAGTGTGACGCGCGAATTTAATCTAATGAGTGTGAAGAGGAAGAGACCTCAAGCGCCATTTTAGATCAGTGAAAGTATCACTTCTAACTTACTCAAAGGCTTTTCTTGGTGGCTATAGAGAAGGGGGAATACCTGATCCCATCCCGAACTCAGAAGTCAAGCCCTTCCTCGCCGATGGTACTATACTCAAGAGTATGGGAGAGTAGGTCGCCGCCAAGTATTTTTTCTCAAGGCCTTAGTAGTTAAAAGCTTCTGAGGTCTTTTTTATTGGAGGATTGATTATGAAAAAATGGATTTTTTGTTTTACACTTTGTCTCTCTAGTTTTATTGTAGCGGCACCTATGCAAAACCATCATATTGATGCAGATTCCCTGTCGCAACTAACTGCTTTGTTTGGCATTTCAGAAGATGCAGATTTAATTGCTGAAACACAAAGGCTGTGGCTACGCAAGCCGCATCAGGAGCGGTGGGAGATGGATGAGCTCTCTAACGAAAAGAGATGCTTTGTATTGAATTGGGGTAAGAAACAGGGCTTCTTTGATCCGTGGATGCCTCTAGAGCAGAACTATGATAAAGCCTTAATTCTAGGAGCTACAACTGGTGTCATGCAACTGCGCCTTAATTATCTTAAAGATCTCTGGAATGAAGGGATTCGTTTTAATGAAGTTGTCTGGCTGACAGGAGAGCGACCATTGGATCTTGCAGTTGACAAGCTCACTGACCGTTGCAGTAATGAATCGGAAGCTGCCCGTATTCTCTGGGCAGAGAGCGATCTCCCTGAAGAGCTTGCATCTCTCCCCCTTGTTTTTATCGAAGTCCCTATGAAAGTGGTAGGCGCTTCTGTTCAGCGTCCAACAACTGTCGATACGCTTGTAGCGTGGCTTAAAGTGGATACAAATCCGTGCAAGGCCCTCTTTGTCTCAAGCCAGCCCTTCTGCAATTATCAGCATGCGGTTATCGAAGCTTACCTTCCAGAGACCTTTTTGTTTGATTGTGTAGGCCCTGGAGTCGATCCAACGCGCCATCCTAAAGGTGCTGCGATTCTCCTGGATGCTGTTACTCGGCAAATCTACCAAGAGAGCCTAAAAAACTGAAGATCAGGAGTGTAAAAAAGATGCGGTTTCGAGTTTTTTTATCAACCTGTTTCTAGGAGGATGATTAAATCTTTCATCAAGTTTAAGGTCTCTTCTAGCTGCAGGTCAGTTTGGCCAAAGGAGTCTTTATCTTCGCCTGGCTTTTCGCTTGAAATTTCTTTTATCAGGGTCTGGTAGTTTTTGTTATTTTCAATGCGTTGGGCTGAATTTTTTTTCAATGTCTCTAGATAGGGGGCGTAGGTCGTTACTTTTGGCTGTAGGTTGATTTTATAAGCTCGTGCAATACGTGCCCGGTGGATGACAGGAACATCGAGAAGATCGTCTTCAAATACTGCCGGGATCTGATCGCTCGCCAGGGGGAATTTAGAAAATTTTTCACCGATTTCGAGTTGGGAGAGCACTCCGGGAACAACGACATCGGCGAGCACTCCCCCTAGTTGAGGGCTCTTACCTGAGACAGTATAGTATCTACCACGTGTGACTTTAAATTCACCCTTAGGGTTAACCTTACCGTAGTTTGTGTTCTCAAGTGTAAAGGTTTGGAATGTTCCTTTACCATAGGTTGTCGCATCACCGATCACGAATGCTCGGCCGTAGTCTTGTAGGGTCTGTGCAACGATCTCAGAGGCCGAGGCACTGGCTTTATTTGTCAGGACAACAAGAGGGCCATCCCATGCCATGCGGTTTTCGACATTGCGCAGATGCTGTATGGCCTGACTGTTATCTTTAATCGAGACAACAACCCCTTTTTTAATAAAAAGACCGGTCACCATAACAGCTTGAGGGAGGAGCCCTCCAGAGTTGTTACGCAGATCAAGAATAATCCCTTTAAGTTGATGCTCTTTTTTTAATTTTTTTATCACCTCCTCAATATCTTGAGCCGAAGAACTGCTCGGGTCTTGATAAAAAGAGAAGAGGTGGATATGGGCAATAATTCCATTGCCGAATGGTGCATAATCATACTCAAAACGGGTCTCTTTAAGGACCACCTCGTCGCGGATGATCTCAATATCTAGTTTCTCTTCTTGGCGTAGAATTGTAAGGGTGACAGAGCTGCCGGCAGGGCCGCGGATGAGTTCTACTGCTTCTACGATATCCATCCCGACAATCGGCTCTTTATTAACGGCAATAATACGATCATTGATTTTGAGTTTATTACCAAGAGAAGCAGGAGAGCCATCGAAGATCCGGGTGATCGTAAATCCGTTGAGCTCGTCATGGAGTTGGGCTCCAATACCAAATAGTCGCTGCTGGACTTGCATCATAAATTGGGCGGCTTCAGCGGGGGTGAAGTAGGTGGTTTGTGAGTCAAGAGCTGCACTTACAGCTTTCAGAAGATAGGCGAGAGAGTTCTGTTCTCTTTCTAGAGGTGAGGTTGCGCAGAGCTCCTCTTCGCGTAATAAACGCCGCTTGTTGAGACGGTAAAAAAATTGCTGTTTGGTCTCTTGGTTTAATTTTTCTGCAACCTCGATCTGCAGAGAGCGAATGCGTTTGAGGCGCTCTAGAAGCTCTTCCTCAGATTGAGCCCAAGAAATGTCTTTAAACTCTTTAGAATCAACGTTTTTTGGTAGTTCGTTGAGATTGATTAGAGGTTCGAGTTGCTCCCTCCGCTCAATACACTTAATCATTTTATTGTAAATGGATTGAAAAACGGAGAATTTCTCTTGGTTGTATTCTTGTAAAATAAAATTTAAAAGCTCGTCAGAAGGGTGAGTCCAGGGGGCAATATCGAAAGTTGTAAAATAAGTTTTACTTGGGTCGAGCTCTTCTAGGTAGTTTTCTATTGCTCGCCTTGCAATTTCAGGGGAAATCGTCTGATAGTTGGCATGAGCCTTAAAAATCTCTTCTAGTTTGAGTTTTGTATCATGAGGTGTTAGTTGTGGAGGAGGTTTGGCCTCTCCTATAGAACAGAGAGCCAAGAATAAGACAAAAAAAAGCCTTAAAAACTTATAAGTCATTGAACACCAACCAGATAAACAGATTGAACAGCCTAAACACCTCTCTTTATCATAAAGGGAAATCATTGTTTATAGCTATCGTAAAGCTTAAAAAACAAGCAGGAACCAGTAAATTTTCCATTTTGCATTGATCCTAAAAGGCATTTTATGTCATAATTAATTAATCACAAATAAGGCTTTGATCAAAATGATTAAGTACAAAACATAAAAAATAATCTTTTAGGAGGAATAGTATGCAACAGGAACAACAAGGTAGGACACGAGTTTCCATTACAGAAGCCGCAAGGATTAATGGCGTAACACGTCAGGCGATCTATGTAGCGATTAAGCAAGGAAAGTTAAAGGCTTCTAAAGACGAAGCGCGTTGGACAATTCATTTAGATGATTTAGAACTGTATCGCCGAGACAAGTATTCACGTACAAAGTCCATGTTTAATGGGGAACCTTTATTTGATAATATGAAAGGTTACTACTCTATCAATCAGATCGCTAAAGTCTTGAATGTTCCACCACAAAAAATTTATTACGCAACACGTGTTGGTCTATTGAAAGCAATGCGCAAGGGTGCAGCTTGGGTAGTTCACATGGATGATGTGAAAGGTTATCAAGAGAACTATTTAAGTAAGCAGGTAGCTCCTTCTCAAGCGATTTAAGCTTTTTTTCATACGGTCCCGGAGGGAGAGCTGGGCCGCTTTGAATCTTTTTTATATTCAAAATAATACCATTTGCAGAAAATAATTGCATATTTGACTATGTCAGCTTGGCAACAAATTTTTTGTCTTTGCTCGCGCCTTGCCTTATGGCAATGGTCACTTGCTCCAGCCAAAAAATTTGTGCCGCCTCCTTGTCAAATATGCAATTATTTCCTACAAATGGTATAATTTCAGTCAGCTGTTTTTGGTTTTTGGAAATCTCGAATATGGAGCTGAATGCTCGATTTATTCAGAAAATTATTGATGTGCGGTGTAAAGGCCAATTGCAGAGGAAGATGAGGTTGGCAGATTTCGGGCCGCCTGTGGGCCATCCCAAAACCGATCCCTTCTAAGGCGCGTTCATTCTCTTCTAGATAAAATTTCAGATGTAATTTGCCGACTACTTTTGGGCTCCAGGTCTGCATCGCTCTGCTATATAGGACGGGGGCTGGATTTTCATTGCCAAAGGGTTCTAATAGGCTCAGGGATTCCATGAAATCAAAGGTTAAATCTTGAAAATTGACCTCAGCATCTAGGTGTAATTTAGTGAGAAGATCCAGGGCTTTGAGTTGATCTGCCGCAGCTGCAAGAAATTTTTCCTTGAATTTGGAGATCTCTTCTTGTTTGATTGTAAGACCTGCCGCGAAGTCATGACCTCCAAAATTGAGTAAAAGATCGCTATTTTCTCGAAATATAGGAAGCAAAGGGAACTCTGGAATTGTACGGGCAGACCCTTTCCCGATACCGTGTTCAATTGCGATGATAATTGTAGGGCGATTATACTGCTTAGCAATGCGGGCTGCAATAATGGCAATAATACCTGGGTGCCATTTATCCGAGGCTAGGATAATAGCGCTCTCTTTGAGAATTTCAGGAGATTGAGAAAGAAGCTGTTCGACCTCTTCAGAGTCTCTTCTTTCGATCCTTTGTCTTTCAATATTATTTAAATCTAGGTCTTTGGCAAGAGCTTCAGCTTCTATTGGATCGCGGAGTAAAAGTAGTTCTACCCCCTTTTTAGGGTCATCAATCCTTCCCAGAGAGTTTAGACGCGGCGCAATTTTTGAGGAGATCTCCATAGGAGTGATCTCTGTTTTAATTTCACTGATGCTAAAGAGCTTTGAAAGCCCGATGCGTCTTGTTTTTTTTAGTTGTTTGAGGCCATATCGAACAAGGATCCGATTCTCTCCTCGTAGAGCCCCCATATCAGCGACAGTCCCTAAGGCAACTAGATCTAGATACCGTTTGAGATCGACCTTAGAGGGAGGCATCTCACCATCTGCAATCAGTTGATTTGTGATTGCGTGGGCGAGTTTGAAAGCAACGCCGACGCCTGTAAGGTCTCTGTTTGGGTAGCTACTGTTTTTTAATTTGGGATTGAGAGTGGCAATACAATGGGGTAATTTGTCTGTTGGCTCATGGTGATCTGTCACGATGACATCGATATGGCGTTTTGCTGCAGCCGCGGTCTCTTGAGCTGAGTTGATCCCACAGTCAACGGTAATGAGAAGAGAGCAAGAAGCTGCTGCTGCGTAATCCAGTGCATCGAGAATCAGACTCTGTTTCAAAGATGTTCGATTGGGGATATAGAAATCGACAGAGGCGCCAATATAGTCTAAAAATTCTGTTAAAAGTGCAGTTCCTGTAATTCCATCGACATCATTATCGCCATAAATCAAGATTTTTTCTTTGAGGTGTAAAGCCTGCAGGATGCGTGTTACTGCTTTATCCATATCTTCAAATAAATAGGGGTCGAGTAGGTCGGGTAATTTGGCGTATAGGTAGTGATGGATTTCATCTAGAGTTGTAAACCCGCGGGCGACAAGAATTTGTGCAGTTACTGGATGGATGTGAAATTCTTCAACAATTGCTTGATGCCAGATTGGATCGATTCTTGGATACACCCAAAGAGGGTCGTGTGTTGTATGACGCACGATGAGCGCTCCTTATCTTATTCTCGAATTATAGCGAGGGTGGTTCAAAAATCGGTTTTTTGAACCACCTCTGGTATGTTTTGGATCCTAGCAGGACGCTCGCTCTTTGTCATCAAATAAAGATGCGACAATTGTGCGATTCGACTCCACCTAGTACCCGAACACATTAGTTTTTGTGGGTAATTTTGGCGTCAAAACCCGCACAATCGACGATCGTAAATTGCTTCGTATTAAATTAATACGGAGCAATTTATGAAGCCTGCGGTCGATCGATTCTGCGGAGCTTTCACGTTCAAAATTACCCACAAAAACTAATGTGTTCGGGTACTAGAGGAGAACTTCGAGTACCTCTCCTTTTTTCTCTTCCCGATGATGGAAATATTGCATCAGTGGCGCTGCAATAAAGAGAGAAGAGAGAGTTCCGAAGACGACTCCAATTGACATCACGAGGGCAAATCCAAAGATTGTACTGCCACCAAGAGCAATGAGAGGAATTAAGACGAGGAGTGTTGTTCCTGATGTCATTAATGTACGACTTAAGGTGACATTTAAAGCGTGGTTGATGATGTCGGAGAAGTTTTTACGGCGCATCAGATGAACATCTTCGCGAATTCTATCAAAGACGATAATTGTATCATTTAATGAGTAGCCGATAATCGTCATGAGAGCTGCAACTGTGTTCAGATCAATTTGTATAGCGATTCCGAAATAATGGAGTAGAGCGATCGCGGCAATTGTAAAGATCACGTCATGAGCTGTACAAAGTGTTGCGCTGATCGCGTATTTAAATTCAAAGCGTGCTGTAATATAGATCATAATTGCAATCAGAGCAAGGACTAGGCCGATAACAGCATTATTGCGCATGGAATCAGAGATCTGGCCGCTGATAGCTGTCCAATCTTGATCCAGTGTTTGCAGAGATTCTGTCTCCAGAAAGAGGCTATTTGCTTGGAGGACATTGACAATCCAGACAAGGCGCGGGTTACTTTCAAAGCCAAAGCCGAGCTCTTGCTCTGTTGTGGCAAGTGGCATCTGATAGAACGGGCGACCATTTTTTTCTAGGCTTGGGGCTAAGAAGAGACGGACGGAATTTTTAGAGGAGAGCTCTCTAATTTGGACCTCTTGTTTTGTGATCCCTGCCTTAATTAGCGCATTTTCTACAGCTTGTCTGCTCTCAATGTCACTTGGGGTTGTTTGCAATTGGAGTGTAACTGCAAAACCTCCCGTAAAATCCATTCCAAAGATTGTCTCTCTTTGTTTAATTAAAAGAGCTCCTCCAGCTACTATAATTAAAGCTGAAATGATAACAGTCTTTTTTGCGCATTTTAAGAAATTAAACTTAGTATTCTTAATCCAGCAAGCCATGTCTAATTTTTTATGCTCCGGATTTTGTACCCATCCAGCAAAAAAGTAACGGGTCATAAAGAGAGCTGAGAACATTGAAGAGATGATGCCGATAATTAACATCACAGCAAAGGCTTTGATTGGCCCTGAATCGAAGTTAAGTAGAATAAGCGCTGCAATAATTGTTGTTAAGTTAGAGTCTACAATTGCAGTAAATGCTTTTTTGTATCCAGCATGAATTGCAGAGGCGATTCTTCCGGTTGCTATAAACTCTTCTCGGATTCTTTCAAAGACAAGGACATTGGCGTCGACTGCCATACCAAGCGTGAGAATGATTCCGGCGATCCCAGCAAGCGTCATCGTCGCTTGAAGATTTTGTAGTGTTGCCCACATAATCAGAAGGTTGAAAAGGAGAGCGACACTTGCAACAAGTCCACCAAAGCGATAGTAGCTGATCATTAGGCCGCATACGAGAACAAGTGCAATCGCTGTTGCGATAATACCAAGAGCGCGCTCATGGCTTCCAAGTTCCGGGCTAACATTTTTTTCAGAGAGAATATGCGGGGTAAAACTCAATGAACCTGCTTTTAGATCCGCCTCGAGCTGGTTGATTTCGCGTTGTGTGAAGCTTCCAGTGATCGATGCCTTGTCGCGCAGTCCCGATTCTAATGTCGGAGCTGTTACGACAGTTCCGTTGAGGATGACAGCCATACGCCAGCCTCTTCCGCTTGTGTAGGCGCCGTTAGCTGTTGCGAGCACTGTCTCTTTAGCAAATTGTGAACTCCAAGCAAAGAGATTGTCTCTAGGATTTGAGTTGCCTCTTTCTTTAATTGCTTGAGAATTTTGGATGCCAAAAGAGAGATAATTGCCTCTGGAAGGGTCGTAGGATGCGCTGACATCTTCTAAGTTTGAGCCTTCAATTGCAAAGTTCCGGAAGACAATAAGTAATGGGTGGGTCTGTCCATGCCAGTCAGTATAATCATCTCCGCGATAGAGGGCTATTTTGGAGAGTTCCGTTGCAAAGAGGCCTGTGATAGGACCTTCCTCTGTCCCGCCAAGTCTGAGTCCATTGTCGTATAAAATTTTAGCAGCGCTTGAACGTGGTTGTACAGATCTCATGTCAAGGGAATCGCCATATAGCTGTTTTCTGGCAATTTCATTGATCTCTTCACTTGTTTTGCGATTGGTAACAACGGCTTCATTCCAAACATCTTGTAAGAAGTGGGTTGCACTTTCTGCAAGGCTTTTATTACCCTCGTTGAATTTCTCGTTGACGATATGGAAATACATACTGGAGGCGCGGATCAGTTCTGCTGCAGAGAGATTTTGAGATCCGGGGAAGTCAAGAGAGATTGTGCTTCCCTCTTGACGGATAGTGACCTCTGAGACCCCCATTTTGTTAACGCGTGTATAGAGTTCGTTGATTCCTTGCGTAAGATCTGCATCATTTGTAACGCGTTGATTGTTCGAGTCGCGTAGTTCGATTTGGACGCTTTTCCCTCCTGAAAGGTCTAAGCCCCAATGAAGAATTTTACGTTCATCTCCGCGGAAATATTTTTTTGAGCTCAACTTAAGGTTGTTCCAAAAGACACTTTTTGAGGGTGCAGGGACATCGTAGGGCGAGGCTCCATGGATGCGTAGTTTTGCTGCCAGGTAATCATCTCTCCACTTGTGGAGATCTTCATGAATTCGTGTGTCGATCTTATTTTCTGTCAGGATGCGCTGTTCTAAATTTGACAGTTCTAGGACCGCAAATCGTTTTGTTCCGTGGACAGAAAAGTCTTCCCGTGTGGCTTTTAATAACGTTTGAAAATAGCCTTCTTGTTCGAAGATAAAATCGTGAGAGAATTGATTGGCAAAGGCGCGGTAGTTCCCTGAATAGCCTGTAAATCCATTTTGTTGCAAAATTCTATATAGGGATTCAAAATCTTGCATAAAATGACGCGCCTCTTCGGAATCTGGCGCTGTACGTGTTTTTTGCAATAGGGCATCCATTCCTTTCCCAATGAGGTAAATCGAGTTCATGCGGAAGCCTTGAGGCGGTTTTTTTGCGCTGAGGGCTGGAGCATAAAGAACAAGGCCGAGCTTCTGTTTTTCTAGTGGCAATTTCTGGAATTCTTCATAACTGTAGATCGGAAATCTCTCTCTTGCTAGATCGCTAGATTTAGGATGAAAGTTTTGTTCGATCGAGGCTTTTAGTTGGTTGATTTCAGACTGAGCAATTGTAGACAAGCGCATCGCAACAAAAGAATTACTTGAATTGAGGTTGGAGAGTGCAATGTGAAACTGCTCTTGATAAGGAGAGAGTTCTTCGCCTGTTTGACGTGCAATACGGCTGACCTCATTAAAAATGAGTTGATCGATGCGTGGTTTTAAAGCAGGAGACCGTTCCATGATATGGAGTAGATCAGGTTGGAGTAAGAGGGAAAGTTTCTCTTCGTTCCAATGAATTGTCATTTCTTTAAAAAATGGGTTCTGAGCTCCTAAGAGAATTTTATTTTCTCCATTTTGTAAAGAGATGGCAAGCGTTGTATAATCTAAAGGGGACTCTCCAGCTGCGAATTCTGTTGCATGCTTTTGTACGATTAGGAGCGCTGAAGAGAGCGTTGCTTCTTTTGTCAACAAAGCGTTTAGTCTTTCAGATTTAATCAGGCTAAGAGTTCCGTTTTGTTGTTCTTGTTGTAGACCGATGCGCTCAAGTTTATAACTATCTTTTAGACTCTCTAGGCTTGAGATAAAGTTCTGGACAAGTTTTGGTTTGTTGCTTGATTCAGTTTGAGTAAAACTTGAAAAGTATTGCCGTGCAATTGGGGAATTCTCTCCAAAAATAGAGACGAAAGAGACGATGTTTTGAGCAGTTTCAGAGAGGACCTCTTGAGCTTGCGGATCTTGTCTGTTGTTCCAGCTAAGTTGGAGGATCTCTGCAGTTTCTGAAATTCCGCCAATTATTGAGCCGATATAGGCTGCGCGATCTTGAATCAGGAGGCGATAGAACTCGGTTAACTTGCCGGCCTCGTCTTTTTTCTTAGAAAATTGGAAAAAAGAGTTGAGCTGATTGTGCGTAAAATGCAGTGGGATGCGGCGCAAGACAGTGACAGTTTTTCCGTCTAAAGAAGAGTCTAGACTCAGTTGTGAAGGGACAAATGAGATTAGACTGCCGGCTCTTGGAAGAAAAGTGCGAAATTTTTTTGCATCTTCTTCCTTTGAAAAAACGACGGCAATTTTCTCAGGATGTTCTTTATTTAGCTCAATAGACGTTGGCTTTACGTTAAGTTCTTTACAGAAAGACTTCAGAAAGTCTAGAGCGTCTTGTTCTAAAGAGTTAACACGCTCGGCCATTGCGAGTTCAATTTTCTCTGCCCGTGCAGCATCAACCGGCTCTTTTAGGGGTTGTGCATAGTAAAAAACGGTTGGGAGGATATTGTAGACTGTCAAGATGATGACAGCGAGAATAAGAACAAATTGCCAGCGTTTCTGTTTTTCCATAAAGTTCCACGTGAATTGGTTAAGCCTTTGCAGGAGCATACTGTCCTATATAAATTCCGTCCATTGAAAAAATCTTTTACTCGAAGCGATAAGGCATTAAAAACATTTTTAGCGCAAGTCTAATGGAGGCATGTCTCTATTCACTGATTTTTTAAATGTTCATTCGTCTGGGGTTTTGAAAAAACCTTTATATTTCAATTCGGGGATAGGCTAGACTGGAAGGTTACATAAGGGCGCTACTATGCCAAGTTTAATTGCCGTTGGAATTCAGTGGGGGGATGAGGGGAAAGGTAAGGTCGTTGATCTGCTTTCTAAAAACGCCCAACATGTTATTCGCTCCCAGGCGTATACAACGCGAGTGGGAAATGGACCTTTTCCTACCGAACTTGGCTCATCAGAGCTCTCCTCTTTTTTAGATCATACTCAGGCGCGTGCTTATTTAGAGAGGGTTCAGGAGCTTTGTGGAGCTCCCATTAGTCTCATTTCTCTTGGTCCAGAGCGTGAAAAAACAATTTTTTTAAGACAATTTTTTAAACGATGACAACAGAAGTAGAAGAAAAGATCTATACTCAAGAGGAGCTTTTAGAGCTCGATCCCTCCTCTATTCCAGAACATGTGGCAATTGCTATGGATGGCAATCGCAGATGGGCGAAGAAGCGATTTTTACCAGCAATAGCCGGCCATTGGAGAGGGGCTGATACGCTCATGCGCGTTGTTGAGGCAGCCGCAGAATTGGGAATTAAAGTTCTAACAGTCTACACCTTTTCCACCGAAAACTGGCGACGCTCTTCAGAAGAAAAAGAGGCTCTTTTTCTTCTATTTCAGGAGTATTTGACTCGGTGGAGAAATCAGATGGCGGACGAAGGGGTAAGGGTTGATACAATTGGAGATTTGAGTCGATTTTCTCAAGATTTATGCGACGTTTTAGAAGAGACAAAGCGGGTGACCTCTGAAGGGACGCGAATTCAACTTGTTCTTGCGATGAATTATGGCGGTAGGGATGATATTCGTCGTGCTATTAGATCGATTCTTGACGATTATTGCGCTGGAAAAGTGACAAGAAATGGTTTGACAGAAGAGGTTATTGCCGATTATTTAGATACTGCCAAGTGGGGAGATCCGCAGCTTTTGATTCGTACTGGCGGAGAGCTTCGTGTTAGTAATTTTTTAATCTGGCAAATTTCTTATGCGGAGCTTTATATTACAGATGTTTTATGGCCCGATTTTAATGAAAAGGAATTGTTAAAATCAGTTTTGGCGTATCAGCAACGAAAGAGAAGAATGGGAGGATAGAATGTTCAAGAGTTTACCGGACCTAAGCCAGCGGCTCTTGAGTTCTGCCCTTGTTGTTGTTTTATCCATTTTTTTAATTTATTTTTCCATGAATCCCTGGGTCACGCCTTTAGTTGTGGTCGCTATGGTGGCTCTTGCAACGGTGGGTCTTTGGGAGTACCTCCGTTTTGCAGAAGTCAAGGGAATCGTGCTTCCGAATAAGGGAGTCTTGCTCATTGGAGTTTTATTGACACTCGCCTTTTTTGTCGCTTTTCGATTTTCTTTAACATACATTATTCCTTTTGCGGTTTTGTTTGGAGGATTTGTCTCTTTATTTCTCTACCATTTTAAAGATTCTTCTGGAGCGCTGGCACGTCTGGCTATTGAGTTTTTCGGAATTTTTTATGTCGTTGTGCCGATAGGTCTTTTAATAGGGATTCTTTATGAGCCGTCAGGCAACGGAAGGTATTGGCTATTTTATTTGATTGCGGTAACAAAAATCACGGATGTTGGGGGCTATTTTGTAGGGAAGCTCTTTGGGAAAAAGAGATTTGCTCCTATGCTGAGCCCTAAAAAAACAATCGAGGGGGCGGTAGCCGGATTCCTCGCGTCCCTTGCTTTAAGTCTTATTTTTTATTTCTGGATGCACTCTACTCTTAACTTCTCTTTTTCTCAGGCAGTGATTTTAGGCCTCGTTATTGGAATTTTTTCTCAAGTTGGTGATTTTGCTGAATCTCTTTTGAAACGCGATGCTCTTGTCAAGGATAGTAATAGTCTGCCAGGACTTGGTGGGGTCCTTGATATGATCGATTCTCTCCTTTTTACAATACCTCTTCTCTACTTTTTCTTGTATTGGACTATATGATTATTACGATTGATGGCGCTGCGGGAACGGGAAAGACAACTATTGCTAAGAAGGTGGCTCAAGCTCTTGGCTGTGTCTATTTTGACACAGGAGCGATGTATCGTGCGTTTTCTTGGTATCTTTTGCAGAAAAAAGTCTCTCCACAAGATTCTGAAAAAGTCAAAGAGTTGCTTCATTCTTTTGCATTTCACATTCGCGTGGAAGAAGATGAAAAGCATTATTTTGTTGGCGAGCATGATGTCACAAAAGCGATTCGTCTCCAAGAAGTTACTGACATTGTTTCCGAGGTTTCGGCTCTTTTGTCTGTGCGTGAGGCGCTCTGGAAAATCCAGCGCTTTGTGGGGCAAGAGGTGACGGCTGTTTTTGAGGGAAGAGATATGGGGACAGTTGTTTTCCCCCATGCGGAGAAGAAGATTTTTTTATTTGCTCGGCCCGAAGTGCGTGCAAAAAGAAGATTGCTCGAGCTTTTGCATAAGCATCCTAAAGAGACAGCGGGTCTTGATGAACAGACTGTGCTCCAAGATTTAATGCGCAGAGATCAGTATGATTCGACTCGAGAGATTGCGCCATTAAAAAAAGCAGAAGACGCTTATGAGATAGAGACATCGGATGTATCAATTGATACGGCGGTTGAGATGATTTTAGAGTATATTGGTACCGCATGAGGCCTGGATTTTTACAGCCTGGGATGAAGCTTCTCTATCGCATTATTTTGATGCTGACGTGGATTTTTTTTAAGGGTGTCTACAGGCACCGCGTCTATGGCTTAGAGCATTTTTATACTAAGAGTGCGATTTTAGCTCCCAACCACACCTCTTTTTTAGATCCGCCACTTGTCGCGATCTCTTGGCCAGGAGAGGTCCATTTTTTGGCGCGTGAATCGCTTTTTCGGGTCCCTCTTTTGGGGCCTCTTATTCGCGCTCTTAATGCTCATCCAGTAACGGGCGATGCGTCAGATATTGCTGTCTTTAAGACAGTAACACTGCTTCTTAAAGAGGGTAAACAGCTGATCCTTTTTCCAGAAGGGACTAGATCCGATGATGATGCGCTCGGTGTTATTAAACCGGGAATTAGTTTGCTGATTGCGCGCGCCAATTCTGCAATTATTCCTACCTATGTTCATGGAACATTCGAGATCTGGGGAAGAGAGAGGAAATTTCCAAAGCTCTGTGGGAAGACAGCCTGCGTCTTTGGCTCTCCGATTCTTTGGGAGAGTTTTGCCCATCTTGAAAAGAAAGAGGCGCAGAGAGCTCTTGCTGACAGGCTATTTTGTTCTATCACGGCACTCCGCTCCTGGTATGAATCTGGAGCTGAGGGGATTCCCCCTTAAGATTGCGGCCAAGATGACTCGAACATCCACCAAGTTGCCCCGACTAGAACCTGAATCTAGCGCGTCTACCAATTCCGCCATGGCCGCGAAAAATATAGCCATAACTATAGCTGCTTTTTAGATTTATGGGTAGAAAAAAACCAAGGGAGTCCTTATACTGGGCAGAAAAACCTATGAGGAGATAAAATGAGCGAAAAATTTAAAAAACTTACAGAAGGGACATTTCATCAAGAGATTCAACACGGTCTTTTTCTAGTCGATTTTTATGCGGACTGGTGTGGTCCCTGTCGGATGTTGACTCCTGTTTTAGAAAAAGTCTCGCAAGAAGTTGCTGGGAAAGCAACGATTGCCAAACTTGATATTGATCAAGCGCAAGAGATTGCCTCTTCTTATCAAGTAACTTCTGTTCCCACTCTGATCTTGTTTAAAGATGGGAAAGAGGTAGGGCGTCTTGTCGGGCTTAGAGATGCAGGAACCATCAAAGAGTTTATTCTTTCAGCTGCTAGAACACCTGCTTAAGTTATTATAGGGGGAGACCTATCTCCCCCCTAGTACTCAGTCAATATTGAAATTGCAGCTTTCGCGCTAGCACAATCCGCAATTTCAATGTTGACTGAGCACTAGTCTACCCAGTGTAAGACGTTGCGCAGGATGGAGAAGCGGGGTTCTTTAGATGCTGACTTTTCGATTTTGCCAAGTAACCACATATCATACTGTTTTTGTGTAAAGCCTTCTGTTTTTTTAAGCGCAAGCCACTGATTGACAAACTGCACGAGACGTGTCGCGTCTTGTCGCATCGGATAACCGAAAGTTCCAGATCCCATTGCAGGAGTGGGTAAAACCACTGTGTAACTCGGATATTGGATGGACCAGGCAATTCCTTCTGATTGCGCCCAAAGAAGGGCGTCAGCCCCGGAATTCGTGAAGGATTCATAGTCTTTAAGTGGAATAATTGTCTGATGTGGCAGTAGCATCTTGGCGAGGGACTCAAAAGAGCTCCCTTCTAATACAGCAATTCTTAGAGAAGGATTTTTTTCGACAAGCGAAAGCGAGTTGAAATGCTTTCTCTGTTTGTCGAGTGTGACAAAGACGAGCGGTTCTTGCAAATAGCTCTCTGAAAAGTTCATGAGTTGCAGATCTTTTTCATTAATGGGAACCCCTGACATGCCAATATCAAAAAGGTAATTGTTGAGACCTTCAGCGATCTTGTCATACTGCATCGGAATGAGCTCAAGGGTGCATCCCAGGTCGTGTGCAAGCTCTATGGCAAAGGCGATGTCATAACCGACAATCTCTTGCTTCTCATTATAAAAACAGAAGGGGATGGCGTTGCAGTTGTAGCCGACGCGTAAGATGCGCGTTCTCAGAATGCGCTCAAAACTGCTCTCTCCTGGGAGAGGGACAACGGCTGAAGGCGGAGTATTGTAGATGCGAATGGAAGAAGATTCAGGGAGAGAGAGGGTATAAATAGTCTCTGTTTGATTGATAATTTGAGGAAGGGGGAGCCAAGACTTTAATATGTAGACGGCAAGAAGTAGGGGAGCGATAATCACTAAGAGATTACGCAAACAGCTTTTCCAATTTAGCCGAACAAGGCCCCTGTAGGCAAAGGTGATGCAT
Organism: Chlamydiota bacterium; assembly: GCA_013287705.1. Classification (GTDB taxonomy): domain Bacteria; phylum Chlamydiota; class Chlamydiia; order Chlamydiales; family Rhabdochlamydiaceae; genus JABDDH01. The sequence goes on from JABDDH010000001.1 coordinate 44,419, forward strand.
AAAGAGACGGCGCTGATTTCAGTTGCAGAGATGAGAGATTGAAAGCCTGAAGTAAAAGGGAGTGTGGTCATGTAGAGTTGAATTGTCTCTAGAGGGAGCCCCAGTGCTTCTGTTAAAAAAGAGAGGGTGTTGATCCACGAGCCAAGGCCGACAGCGCCAAGGCTTGTTAAAAAAGTTGTAAAAACGAGCTCTACTCGTTCCATTGAAGTGAAGGGAACGGAGTAAAAAGAGGCTGCAAATAAGATAAAAGCGACAGTGAAAAGAGATCCGAGGGGAAGATTGAAGACGAGGGAGACAACACCCTGGATTTGATTGTTTGGCTGCGTCTCATTGGGATAAAAGGAGATGAGGGAGCGTTTGATCATTTCAATCATATAAGGCAGGGAGACGATCACAAGGTTAGTTGTGTAGGCTAAAAGAAGGATGGGGAGCATCTCTTTGATCCACTTCCCCGCGTTTAATGACGTGAGCATGCTGATTAGACGAGGGAAGATCCAAAAGACGATGGAAAGAGCCGCTAGGATGTATAGAATAATGTACGCGCTCATTTGTTTGATTGTGTCTAGATTAATTGTCCCTACTTGATAGGAGATAATGATAAATGTTCCAAGAGGGGTGATGCGGGAGATCCAGCTTGTGATGCGGGTCAGCCCGGAAAGTAATGTTTCGAGGCCTGACATGAGGGCGCTTTTTTCTTTGAGCTGCATGAGGGCAAGGCCAATGAGGATAGAAAAGATGACAACCGCCGGCAGAGTGTTGTTTGATAGTGCAGAGAAGATGTTTTCTGGAATTAATAAGCCTGCAAAATTCAGATGAGACTGCTCTAGTGACGTGTAGGCGCCTTGTGATCCACCGGAAGATTCTGGCAGGAGCATTTCGATAAGAAAGATGAGGATGAGGTTGATTGTCCAGGCAAGGCAGATGAAGAAGCTGCCTTTTTTTAAGATTTGGACGGCTTGAGAGCTCTCTAGTTGCCCAAGCCCATGGATTAGAGCGCAGATCAGGTAGGGTACTGTCGTGATTTTAACAATCATGATGTACGCTTCGCAGAAAGGGTTAAGGCTTGTGCAGAGATCCCCAAATAAGAGGCCAATAAAGATACCAAAGCAGGTAGCTAGTAACATCTGAAGGGGAAGCGAGAATTTAAAAGGATTTATTTTATAGAGGAAATTGCTGTTGTCTGAGTGCTTCATATAGCACTATAGAAACAGCATTTGAGAGATTTAGGCAACGGGATTTTTTTTTCATTGGAATGGTGTGGAAAGCGTCACCCCACTTTTTATGAAAAATATCAGGAAGCCCAGAGGTCTCGGATCCGAAGATCAAAATAGCATCTTGTGAATAAGAGGGTTCTGTGTAGAGTTTACTGCTTTTACTGGAGTAGAAGTAGAATGGGCAATTGCTCTTTTCCAAAAAATCTTCGAGATCATCAATAAGAGTGACTTGCGCACCTCCCCAGTAGTCAAGACCTGCTCGCTTCAGAGCGCGAGCGGAGGTGCTAAAGCCAAGTGGTTTAACAAGAATTAGTTCCGCGCCTGTAACGGCGCAGGTTCGAACGATATTCCCGGTATTTTGGGGGATTTCCGGTTGAAATAGGACAATTTTATACACGAATGTTATCTGATCACTTCTCCACTTGGCAGCGTGGGGATAACAATTTCAGAGTGATCGGCTTCGTTTTGTTCTTGAACAAGAGTCTCCAGCTCGGAATCGATGCTATGTGCGCGGACAAGTTCGATGTCAAATGTCAAAAGAGAGTTAGGGGGGAGGTAGCCGGCAGATCCATAACCTAAATCTGGGTGAATGAAGAGTGTTCGTTTTTCTCCTTCTTTCATGCCAATCAGCCCCCGATTAAATCCAGGAATCGCCTCATCAAGAAACATCTGCTCGTCATCTTTGGAGAATCCAAAAATCGTACCGTCAATATATTTTCCTGTGTAGCGGATGATGGGAGAGCTGTGAGCTTGAACTTCTGCTCCGGATCCCTCTTTTTCAATCTTGTAATGGAGTTTGTCGGCATCAAGTTGCACAATTCCAGAGGCAGTTTTGTTCTTTTCCATAAATTCATTGGCAACTTTTAGGTTCTCTTCAGCCACTTTTTTAAAATTAACTTCTTGTAAAACAGAGATTGCTTGAACGCATTCTTGTTCTGACATAGGAGGCACCTCGCCTGCAATTGAATTTTGCAGTCCACGAATAAGGTCGGCGATTTCAAAATTAAATCCTAGGCTCTGAATGTTTTTCCCAATAAGGTGCCCAAAGGATTCTGAGATTTTTTTAATATCGACTTGAGCCTCTTCATTAGAGGCTGGAACGACAGGTTCAGGTTCTGCTGCTTTAAGGGATAAAGAGACGCACAGTAAGCATGCAGCAAGTATAAATTTAGACATAAAAAAACCTCCTCGATAATAAAAACTGAATTATCCTACTTTTTTAGGAAAGAAGCAAGGGCTTTTATCTCTTCCACAAAAGAGACTAGAGAAATTTCTCTTGTTTCGCGTAAATGCATCTGCTTGAGTTGGGCAGTTCCCCGGATCAATTCGTCGTCTCCGATGATAACGACATAGTCTGCTTGTAGTTTGTTTGCTAGTTGCAATCCGTGCTGTACTTTTTTCAAAGAGAGCTCCATCTCCGCTGGAATATGAGCTCTACGCAGTGTTGTGAGTTGGGAAAAGCAGAAATCATAACTTTTTTCTCCAAGGGCAATCAGAAACACGAACGGGTGAGCTCCTTGAGGAAAAGGAGTCTCTTGTTTTGCAAGGGTCTGTAGGATTCGTTCTATCCCTGTTCCAAAGCCAACAGCTGGGAGAGCGGGCCCGCCTAAAGAAGGGAGAAGGCCATCGTATCTTCCGCCGCCACCGAGACTGTTTTGAGCGCCAAGGCTTCCTGAGGCGACCTCAAAGACTGTTTTTGTGTAGTAGTCAAGCCCTCGAACAAGTTTCGGGTTGATTTGGTAGGGGATCTGAATTTTGTCGAGTAGTCGTGTGACCTCTTGAAAGTGAGACGCCGCATCAAGGCTCAGAGCGTCTAGAATTGAAGGGGCGTTGCCTAAGAGTTCTATGTCAACTGGATTTTTAGAGTCTAAAATGCGCAAGGGGTTTTTTACAAAACGCTCTTGACTCTCTGCAGAGAGACTCTGCATGTGAGGGCGCAGGTAGTCTTGCAGGGCCCTTTTATAATTTGCGCGCGACTCTTCATCCCCCACAGAATTGATGATGACGTGTAGGGAGTGGAGGCCAAGGCGTCGATAGGTTTCGTAGAGAAGATCGATACATTCGACATCTTGAGCGGGCCTTCCGACTCCAATAGCTTCTACTCCAAATTGATGATGTTGTCGATACCTGCCAGCCTGGGGTCTTTCGTAGCGAAACATGGGGCCGATGTAAAAAAATTTATGAACAGAGCCTTGAGCTTGGAGTCGATTCTCAATAAAAGCGCGCATCACAGGAGCTGTTCCCTCAGGGCGCAGGGTGAGGGATCTATCTGCCTTATCTTTAAATGTATACATCTCTTTAGAAACAATGTCAGAGGCGTCGCCGGCGCTTCGAACAAATAGGTCCGTCTCTTCAAACAGTGGTGTGCGAATCTCTTTATAGTCGTAGTCGTGCGCAGTTTCTCGGATCACAGACTCGACATGCTGCCATTTATCGGACTGACGCCAGATCGCTTCTTTATTTGGCTCTTCAGGTAAGATGTCAAAGACGCCTTTTGGGGCTGAATATCCCATTAATAATCCATTGTTTTGCCGTCTCATAGTGGATTAATTTCTATTTTTTTCATAGTTATTTATTTGCTGGAGAAAAGGGAGAAAAGAGGTTGACTTTAGGGGGAAATCCTTTTACCATTTACGGGTATGGTGTTTAAAAAAATTTTAAGCCTGTTAAAGCCCGCTTCCCATCTGCCTGAGATTCAGGATGGGGCTGTTGTCGCAACAACTTACAAATATTGGCGCATGCGCGTTTTTTATAGTATGTATGTCGGCTATGTCTTCTACTATTTCACTCGAAAAAGCTTAACTTTTGCAATGCCCGCACTGATGCAGGACCTTGGGTTTGACATGAGTGATCTGGGGATTTTTAGCAGTATTTTGGCTGTGAGTTATGGGATTAGTAAGTTTGTCAATGGGATTTGGGCAGACAGGTCTAATGCCCGCTATTTTATGGCTTTTGGCTTGATTTTGACGGGAGTGCTAAATATTTTATTTGGCTGTGTCTCCTCTCTTTTTCTTTTTTCTCTCCTCTGGGGATTGAACGGCTGGTTTCAAGGACATGGCTGGGGGCCTTGTGCTAGGCTTCTCACTCATTGGTATTCTCAGAAAGAACGTGGCACCTGGTGGGGAGCTTGGACCACAACGCATGGTGTTGGGGGTGGGGTGATTCCGATCGCTACAGCCCTTTTGGCTCAAGAGTTTGGTTGGCGCTACGCTATGGTTTTGCCAGGAGTATTGGCAATCGCTATGGGATTTTTTTTAATTAATCGGTTGCGCGATACACCTCAATCACTGGGATTGCCTTCAATTGAAAAGTTTAATAACGATTATTCGACTCAAAAGCCGCATGAAAACGAGTTGACAGTGAGAGAGCTCCTCTTTCAGTATGTTTTAAGAAATAAGTACCTCTGGATACTCGGCATCTCCTATTTCTTTGTTTATGTGATTCGATCGGCGATTAATGACTGGACTGTTCTTTACCTTGTACAAGTCAAGGGATACTCTTTAATCGCAGCAGGGAGTTGTGTGAGCCTTTTCGAGCTCGGTGGTGTTCTTGGCAGTGTGGTGGCAGGGTGGGCCTCAGATAAGATCTTTGCAAGTAAGCGCTCGCCTGTAAATATTTTATTTAGTCTTTTGGTGATTATTCCCGTTAGTCTACTCTTTTTTTCTCCAGCAGGGGCATTCTTAATTGATTCTACGCTTCTATTTTTAATTGGTTTCTTTATTTTTGGGCCTCAAACGTTAATCGGGCTTGCAGCAGCGGAGCTGTCACATAAAAAGGCAGGAGCTTCTGCAACAGGCTTTACAGGTTCGTGGGCCTATCTGGGAGCTGCAGCCGCCGGCTACCCATTAATTAAGCTGACAGAGCTTTTTGGATGGGAGGTCTTTTTTATGACGCTCGGAGCCTGTGGAGTGATCACCGCCCTTCTTCTGTTACCTCTCTGGTCTGTGCGCACGAATCCAAAATATGAGTTGAATAATTAATAGCGGGATGGGGTCGTGGCTTGGAATTCTCTTCGAGGAAGATCTCAATACTCTGTTTTAGAGTCTTCGGCCTCCGTACAACAGTTAGCTTCAAGAGCTGCGCAGGATCAGATGGGGGCGTTTGCCCTGACCGATTCTGGAAATCTATATGGAGCTGTTGATTTTTTTAAGGCTTTTCGCGCAGTCGGTGTAAAACCAATTATTGGATGTACGCTTTTTCTTGCCCCCACATCACGTTTTGAAAAAAAACGTCTTCCCAATCTTCCCGCTTCTTTTCCGATTGTCTTGCTTGCCACAAACAAAGAAGGGTATCAAAACCTGTGTAAACTCAGTTCTGCCGGTTTTTTGGACGGCTTTTATTATACGCCGCGGATCGATAAAGAGCTCCTGCGTGAACATTCTAAGGGGTTGATCTGTCTCTCTAGTGGATATTCTGGAGAACTGGGGAGCGCTTTAATCCACAACCAAGAGGATCTTGCAGAGAAAACAATTCTCTTCTATCAGGAGCTCTTTGGCGAGGACTACTACTTTGAGTTGCAACGGTATGCGATGCAAGAGGAGAGGGTAATCAACGATCAGATGACGCAAGAGTCATGGCTTTATCAGAGTTATCTCGATTTAATTAAGAATCAAGAGAAGGTTAATCGAAACCTTGTTGACTTAGGTAAAAAACATTCTGTACGTTCTGTTGCAACACACGAAGTTCTTTATTTAGAGAGAGAAGATTGGAAAGCGCATGAGATTTTGATTAATATCTCATCGGGAGAGCCTTGTGAGATTTGGGAAAAAGACTCTTTTGGGAATCCAAAGTTACGCATCAATAATCCAAAAAGACGGGTTCAATATACCCACGAACTCTATTTTAAATCTCAAAAAGAGATGGAACTTCTCTTTTCTGACCTTCCAGAGAGTCTAGAATCGACTCTAGAAATTGCAGAAAAATGTCATCTGGAGCTTGATTTTAAGACGCGTTACTATCCGGTCTTTATTCCGCCGGCCTTAGAAGGTAAATCTTTTTCTTCTGATGAGCGGATAGCTTCTGTTGAACAATTTTTGTGCGATTTGTGCAAGGAGGGAGTCTCTAAACGGTATGATGCAGAAAAACTCGCGAAGGTTTCAGAGAAGTATCCTGGGAAAAATCCACTTGATGTTGTCCAGAATAGACTCTCTTTAGAATTAGAGATCATCACTTCAAAGGGGATGGTTGACTACCTTTTGATTGTTTATGATTTTATTGCCTGGGCGAAAAAAGAGGGGATCCCGATGGGGCCAGGGCGCGGCTCAGGGGCGGGCTCGATTATTCTCTATCTGATCGGGATTACAGATATTGAACCGCTTCGATTTAACTTATTTTTTGAACGGTTTATCAATCCAGAAAGACTCTCCTATCCCGATATTGATGTCGACATCTGTATGGAGCGGCGCCAAGAGGTGATCGACTATACTGTGCGCAAATATGGGAAGGAGAAAGTTGCTCAGATCATCACTTTTGGTACGATGAAAGCCAAGATGGCGATTAAGGATGTGGGAAGATGTTTGAGTGTGCCGCTTGCAAAGGTGAACTTAATTGCAAAACTTGTGCCTGAAGAGCTCAACATTACTCTTGAAAAGGCTCTTGAGGTCGATCCAGAGCTCCTTGGACTTTACCAGACAGATGAAGAGGTGATGCGGCTTTTAGATATTGCTAAGAAGTTGGAAGGGTCGATTCGCAATACGGGGATTCATGCTGCAGGGCTTATTATTTCAGGAGATCCAATTACTGATCATATTCCGGTCTGTCTTGCTAAAGATTCGGGGCTTGTTGCGACTCAATATTCGATGAAGCCGGTAGAGGCTGTTGGGATGCTCAAGATCGACTTTTTGGGACTTAAGACATTGACATCGATCGATAAAGCTGTCCGTGCATTGAAAGCCTATCGGGGGATTGAGATTGATTGGGTGAATCTACCCTTAGAGGATAGCTTGACGTTTGCACTGCTCACCCAAGGGAAAACAAATGGGATGTTTCAGTTAGAATCGTCTGGGATGCAAGAACTTGCAAAACAGCTTCATATCGATAAGTTTGAAGAGATTATTGCGGTTGGCGCCCTCTATCGGCCAGGCCCTATGGAGATGATTCCTTCTTTTATTGCCAGAAAGCATGGTAGGGAAAAAATTGAGATTGACCATCCTTTAATGCATGAGGTTTTAGCTGAGACGTATGGGATTATGGTCTATCAAGAGCAGGTTATGCAGATTGCATCGCTTCTTGCCCACTATAGTCTTGGAGAAGGTGATGTGCTACGTCGCGCCATGGGGAAAAAAGATCACAATGAGATGGCACGTCAACGAGAGAAATTTCGCGAGGGAGCCTTGAAAAATGGGATCGAGGCTGAGCTCTCCATGGCAATTTTTGATAAGATTGAGAAGTTTGCCTCCTACGGATTTAATAAGTCTCATGCTGCAGCCTATGGTTATTTGACCTATGTTACGGCGTATCTTAAGGCCCATTATCCGAGTGAATGGATGGCGGCTTTGATGACCTCTGATCGAGATGATCTTTCTAGAGTGGCTAAATTGATTCAAGAAGCGAAGTTGATGTCTATTGCCCTTTTGCCTCCCGATGTCAATGAGTCAGAAAAAGAGTTTACGGCAACAAATTCGGGGATTCGGTTTGCACTTGCTGGAATTAAAGGGATTGGAGAAGGGGTTGTAGAGGCAATTTTAGAAGAGAGAAGCCGTAATGGGCTCTTTAAATCTCTTTATGATTTTTTCAAACGCATTGATACTAGGCGCGTTGGAAAAAAAGCTGTCGAAAATCTGATCGAGGCAGGCTGCTTTGATTGGACTTCTTGGACGCGCCAGGAGCTTGCCCAGAGTGTTGAAGGGATGTTTCAAGACGCCTCTCGCAAGCAGAAGGAGTCAGTGCTTGGGATTGTATCCATTTTTGATTTTTTAGAAGAGACTCAAGAGAATCCCTTTCCTCATCCGCCGCATGTTGGAGAAAAAGTTCCGCTGCAGAAACTGCTCCGAAGAGAAAAAGAGCTTCTTGGGTTCTATTTGACAGGCCATCCTATGGATGAGTTTGCCTCTGTCTTACAGAAATTATCTATCGTGCCTTTTAGCTCTATAGCTAACTTACAAGATGGGGCACTCTTTAGAGCTGCATTTATTGTCGATTCAGTCACAACAAGGATCTCTTCAAAGAGTCAGAAAAAATTTGCGATCTTGACAATTAGTGATGGAATCGATCATTTTGAGCTACCGATTTGGCCAGAATTGTATCAGGAAAAAAGTCTTCTTTTGACTGAAAATCAACTGCTCTACGCAGTGCTTCAGGTAGAAAAAAGAGATGATGAGTTAAAGTTACAGTGTCACTGGCTAGGTGACTTAACCCGTGCAGATGAAGGGATGATTGCCGAGTGTGATGCAACGATGGACAAGATCCGCGCGCGTCCTAAACGCTCAGGGTTTTATGAAAAAAAACAGGCAGAGAAGGAAAGGGAGACGCCGAAGATGAAAAGAAACAAGCTTGTAATAGAGATCGATCTTGACAAAATACGGCACACGCAGATTCTTTCTCTTAAGAGATTATTTCGTACAGCGTCTGGGGAGATACCCGTTGACCTTGAGTTTCAGTCGCAGGGCTTGTATGTGGCAACGGTTGCAATTGGAGCTGCCTGGGGCGTAAATAGTGATAAAATAGAAGGGCAGCTGCGCTCTTTTGAAGCAATTAAAGGATGGAAAATTTTATGAAAAAACTACTCTTTTGCATCGGATTACCGATGATCCTCTCAGCAGAGACGCTCTCCGTTCAGGAGGAGTATAGTAACGCGATTCATTTGTATCAGATTAAAAATTGGGAGGCTCTTTTAGAAAAATCAGAGATGATCCTCAGCGAGTTTCCCGGGACTCCTTTTTCAGAAGATGCCGAATTTTATTTAGGTGTGAGTTATTTTCATTTGGGAGATCAAGAACTATCTAACGATCATTTGTCCCGTTATTTAAGAAAACAGACAGCTCCTAAGCATTTCGAGACAGCAATTGAGTATAAATTTCAGATTGCAGAGAGTTTCAAGGAAGGGGCAAAAAAACATCTGATGGGATGGAAGAAGATGCCCAAATGGGTTCCAGCAAGAGATGAGGCTCTCCAAATTTATGACGAGGTGATCACAGCACTTCCCAATCACGATATTGCGGCAAAAGCTCTCTTTAGTAAGGCAAAGCTCTTATATAGAATTGATGATTACAAGAGCTCAATTGATGCTTATCAGACATTAATTCGTAGATTTCCTAAACACCACCTATCTCCTGATAGCTACATCGGCATTGGCGCTGTTTACTTAACTCAGGCGCGTCTTGAATTTCCTGACCCCGATTTTCTTGAGCTTGCCGAAATTAACATACAGAAATTTATGCGTGATTTTCCCGGGGACAAGCGTGTTTCGGTAAATCAGGAGATGCTTCAAGAGATGCGCGAGCTCTATGCGTTGCATCTTTATGATGTAGCCAAATTCTTTGAGCGCACAAACAAACCAAAGGCTGCTAAAATCTACTATGGTAAGATTGTAAATCAGTATCCAACGACGAAGACGGCGGAACGTGCCAAGAAACGATTTGCGAGTTTAAAATAGTGAGGGCGCTAGCTTTTTTTTTTCTTATCATGCTCTCCTCTTGTGGCTACCGGTATACAGATCACCAAGAGGCCCCTATAAGAATTGATGTTCCGTATGCAACAGGAGACGTTGAAGGACAATTAACCGATGCTCTTGTCTATGCTCTGGCCTCCTCTGGACAGTTTGAATGTGTTCGTGAGGGGCAAGGCAATTGGAGTCTGTCTGCAGCCATTGTGAGTCAATCGACTCAACCAACAGGCTACCGATATGGGACACAGGGCAACGGTAAAGATGTGACAAAGCACTTATACCAGGTGGAGGGTCGCAGTCTGTTGCGACTTAAAATCCATCTACATAATAGAACAACTGGGTCTGATCTGCTGCCTCCTTTTACAATTACGACATGGCTTGATTACGATTCGATCAATGAAGGCTCTATGAAAGATCTTTTTGTCATTGATGCAGAAGGTAAAAAAGAGCCGATTTTGCAATTTTCTCAAGGGCAGCTGGATTCTGTTGAAGGGGCAACTTCAGATCTTCTCGCGACTCTTTACAGAAAAGCCGCACAGAAAGTTATCGAAGCGATTTTGAGTAGTGATGAGATTGATCTCTCTGAAATAGATGATGATAATGAAGATGAGGAGGAATAGCAGCAGCAGTTTATATTTTTCGGTACTATAAGATTGATCCAGACGCTTTTGTTGAATCTGCAAAAGAGTTGATAGAGAAGACGCGTTATAAAAAGTGTGCTCTGTTAGAAGAAGGGCCCTTTAAGGCCGATTGTGTCACAGCCATTCATTATATTTTTAAAAAAATGCATATTGACTTTCCAGTCACATTTATCGGCAACCTGCCGCGTCTGTTATTCCAAGTGCAAAATTTTTCTTGCCGTACCGTCCAACTTGATCAGGTAAAAATGGGAGATATTGTTTTTGTCGCGAAAAAGCGTGGCATTTCGCATGTCGCCATTTTTTGGAACAACATGAATCTATTTCACTGCACTAAGGAATGTGGTGGTAGGGCGCTGCTAGAATCACATCAAGACTTTTTTTCTCGGTACCAGCAACCTCTTAAATTCGTGCCTATGTTACGCCATATCGATGCGCGTACGCGCGAAAGTGTAGAAGAAAGATTTATTGAGCCTTAACCCGTCTCTTTTTTGTCCATGAGAGAGATCATGGCTTCGACGTCCTGAACGTCTGCTAAAAAGTTCTGGAGAATTTTTAAGATGTATTTTGGAGTGTTGTAGACACCAGATGTTGAAAAGACAATCTCTAGGTGAGGTGATTCTGCATGAATTAAGGAGATAAAGGTAAGGGTGGCAGTGGGATCTGCGAGTGGTTGAGGAACAATCCAGATCGCAAACTGATCGTTGAAGAGGGTTACTTTTTCTGGAGTTTCAACGACATGAAAATAGTGGGAGAGATTATCTGTTGACAGAGATTTTTCAAATTGTTCATGATTGAGCAGACCAAGGGAGTGGAGTAGTTGAAGATTAACTGTTGTAATCCCATCAGGAACCCATTTATTCAGATTATTGGTAAATTCTTTAAACGATTCTTCCAATCGAGCTGGGTCGATCATAGGACTCCTCTTTGGCTAATGTCTATTTTTAACCTAATCGATTTCAATAGGCTTGTCAACTTTATTATTAAAATATGAAAATAAAACTTCTTTTCCCCCTCTTTCTTTTTGGTTTTTATTGTATTAATATTGAGGCGCTTGCGCCAAACCTTGGCGCTAAAAGTGCTATTTTAATCAATGCCCAGACGGGAGTTGTCTTGTATGAGAAGAGAGCACATGACCCCGCTTTTCCTGCCAGTACAACAAAGATCGCAACAGCCATTTACTCTATAGAGAAGATGCAAGGTAGGCTTGATGAAATAGTGTGCGCGCAGCCAGATGCCATGGCGCAGCGTTCGTCTAAGAGCGGGGATCTGCCGTATCGGTTAACGCGCGACAGCTCGCTTATGGGGTTAAAGTTAGGGGAGGAATTGCCGTTTCGTGTGCTCCTCTATGGGCTTATGCTCTGTTCTGGTAATGATGCAGGAAATGTGATTGCGCACCACCTTTCAGGGAGCATTCCTCGGTTTATGGACGAGTTGAATCAGTACCTTCGTTCTAAAGGGCTCAAAGAGACACAATTTTATAACCCTCATGGGTATCACTATCCAGAGCATGTGACAACAGCTTATGACCTTGCTAAAATCACCCAGTACGCCTTAAAAAACCCTCTTTTTTCTGAGATTGTTAAGACAATCCGTTATCCGCGGCCAGAGACGGCTCATAATCCTAGCTGGCAGATGGTGCAATCGAATAAACTCTTAAAGCCAGGGGCATTTTACTATCCTTACGCAATTGGCGTGAAAACGGGGTTCCATACCCCTGGCGGAGCAAATCTTGTAGCTGCAGCTGAAAAAAATGGGAGAAAGTTAATTGCGGTTCTCCTCGGCAACCCCGATAAGGATCGACGCTTTCGTGATGCCATTGCTCTTTTTGAGGAAGCCTTTGCTGAAAAAAAAGTTGATCGCAAGCTTTTCAGTAAAGGAGCTGACTCTTTTTCTTATCACTTAAAAGATGCAGCCTTCCCTATAGAGGCAAGACTTAAAAGTGACCTTGTCGTCTGCTACTACCCTTCTGAGGAGCCACAGTTGAAAGCGCGTCTTTTGTGGGACAAATGTTTGTTGCCGATTCAGGAAGAGAGTCCGGTCGGTAGCATCGAGATTGTAACTGAAGAAGGAGTTGTCGTTTGTAGAGAGCGGTTATTTGCTTTCAAAGACGTTGAAAGAACCCGTATGGCACAGATTCTATTTTTGTATCAGAGCTATAAGCGTCAGCTCTTTTTTGGCTTTGGAGGGCTGCTGATTGTTGGAGGGATTCTTTTTAGCGCACAAGCCAGCCGCAAGAAGTCATCAAAACCTAAATCTTGAGGGCGCATTGTGGACGAGATCCCGGAAAGAGTGCAGGCAGCTTCAATCTCTTCCGAGGTTCGAATTTGTTTTAAGCCAACCCGGATCATCTTGCGCCTTTGCCCAAAAGCTGATCTTGTAACTGCAAAAAAATCCTCAGGAGGTAGTTCAGGTGGTTTTTTAAGACGAATCTGGACGACAGCAGAATGGACTCCGGGGACAGGGAAGAATGAGGTCGGTTTAACCTTGAAGAAGGAGATCGGCTCTGCATAATAGCGCAAAAAGAGGGTAAGAGAGCTGTAGTCTTTGGATCCTTTTTCTGCAAAGAGGCGCAGGGCGACTTCGTATTGGACCATGAGCGTCAGTGTCTGGATCTCTTCATATAGAGGAAGAAGCTTAATTAAAATAGGTGTTGTAATCTGATAGGGAAGGTTCGCAACAACTTTTATTTTTTGTTTGTGTTTAGGCAAGAAGCTTGAAGTGTCACAATCTAAAATGTCGCCTTGGATTACTTTGAGGCGTGCATCTTCTGTTTGAAGGCGCTCTAAGCTCGTGGCAAAGAGGGGGTCTTTTTCAACAGCCATCAGCTGCGCCCCATAGCGAAGGATCCTCTCAGAGAGGGCTCCAGGTCCAGATCCTATTTCGACGATGGCATCTCTCGGCCCCACTTCTGCGAGGGAGCAAATTTTATCTAGAATGTTGCCGTCGATGAGAAAGTTTTGGGATAACGACTTCTTTGCTCGCACGCCGAGCTCGGAGAGAAAGGCGTGGAGTGCTGAGGGTTTAAAGAGGTCTGAGGTCAATACGATAGACTAAAGGGTTCAAAGTTTTTGGGGATCATCTCTTCAAGGCTCTTATCGGTAATTCCATTGCGTGCGCGCAATTTTGGAATGTAGTTAAGAGACTGTTTTTGAATCGCCTTTTCAATCAGTTCGTCTTCTAGTTTAGCGCACATTTCTCGAAATGTTGCAGGCTTTTTTTCATTCTCTTCTTTGAGGTGAAAAATACGATAGACAATACTTTGGTCGCGACTCTTCTGAGGAATTGGCCCGCTATATTCACCCTCTTTGAGTGTGAGGAGTACCTCTTTATGAGCCTCAGAGATTGTGGTCTCATTAGATTCAAACTCTTGGGATAGGGAGACGGTGGCTATATGGTCTTTTGTTTCGTGTTTTAGAGTCTCCGCAACGGCTACAAGACCCGTACGTGCTGTCTCTAGAAGCTGGGTTGCTTTTTCTGCCAGGTGTAATCCAATAGACGGATTATTTGCGCGCAGAGAAAGAACTTGATATTTCCACTCTTTAATCGCTGGATTTTCTTTACAATAAGCGAGATAAGCATTTTTTACATCTTGTGGATTAACGCTCTGCAGTGCATGGCCATTGACTCGATACCAGGTCATCTGCTGAACGATGAGTTCATTGCGAATCATTTCTCTCGCTTCATCTAAGGATAATCCGATTTTTTCTAAATTGACAAGGACATGAGGTCCAAAGCGTTCTTGTATCATGCTGCGGATATCGCTCTCTTGAAGTTTCATCTCTTTATCGGCAGAGTCTGCGACAATCAAGACTGAATCAACCATTTGAGAGAGGAAATAGCGCCAATTTGTCATGTAGAAAGAGTAGCGCTCTTGGGGTTGATCCAACATTTGAGGGTAGTTCCGACTAATAAACATGTCCATCTGTTTCATGACATCAAGAACAGAAAAAGCCTTATCATCGACTTTTGCAACAATGCGGTTTTGAACAACAATCTGAGGATCGGCTTGTTCAAAAGCCGATAGAGGGGATAGAGCTAGTAGTGTTAAAAAAAAGCGACAAACTGTTTTCATATAATTTCTCCGCTCCCCAGTATATATATTAGATTCTTTTGAGTACAGCGCCGAAAAAGCCATCCATGCCTCTCTCTGTGGGAATGGATTGAAATGGTTCTTTAACAAGAGACAAGGAAAATTTTTCTTGGAAATAGGCAGTCTGTTCCTGATTTTCTTGAGGCAGTAAGCTGCATGTTGCGTAGATAATTGTCCCTTTTTGTTTTAAAAAAGAGAGCGCCTCTTCGAAGATCCGCCGCTGTTCTTCAATCAGGTTAGGAAGAGCTTCTTTGTTAAATTTCCATTTCATATCAGGATTGCGCCGCAATGTGCCAGAACCCGTACACGGGACATCGACAAAGACCCAGTCCATTTTTCCGCGCAGCCGCTTTTTTTTCGGGTCATCATAGTGAAGAAGTTGGCAATTTTGAACGCCGGCTCTGCGTAGCCTTTTTTTTGCTTCTTCCAGCGCTCTTGGACGGATGTCGTGGAGATAGATTTGGCCGCCTCGCGTCTGTGGAGCAAAGGCAAGGGTTTTGCCTCCGGCGCCTGCGCAGAAATCTAAAATTTGGTCTCCCTCTTTTGGTTCGAGTAGATTTGCAACTAGCTGACTTGCTTCATCTTGAACTTCAAAAAGACCTTCTTTAAACTCATCCATAGCAAAAAAATTGGCTCTTTTCTCTAGGTGGATTCCTGTAGGAGATAGGTGGCAGGCTTGCGCCCCATAAACTCCCTTCCACAAAGCAAGAAGAGCTTCTCGATCTGTTTTGAGCTCGTTTGCGCGGAGTGTGAGTGGAGCCTGAGTGTTGCTGACTCTGCAGATCTCAAGAGCTTGTTCCTCGGGATACGCCGTAGTTAACAGTTCAAATAATTGCTTGGGGAAGCTGACGCGAATATGTGGAGGAACCCGGTCTAAGGGATAATCAGAGAGGTTAAGGTAAACTTGAAGCCTGCTCTCCCAAGAGACGGGTTTTGTAGCTAAATGATCGATGAGGCCGCGCATGCGGACCATTCCATAGACTGTTTCGCTAATCCAGCGCCGGTCTTGTGCTCCAACTGATTTGTGTGTCCGGAAGTAGTGGCTTAAAAAAAGATCTAGAGGCCCTTTGTGAGTCTCAAAAAGGGTGAAAATTGCGACGAGATGGTGTGTGCGAAATGGATTCATTCGGGTAGTATCTCGACTTTGTAACTTTTTGGGACCGAAGGCCTCGAGATATTTGTTCTTGGCTTAGAAAATAAATCAGCGAGTTTGGCCATAGGCCAAACGGCCAAGAGCAAATAGACGAGGCAGGCGGTCCCAAAAAGTTGCAAAGTCGAGAGTATAACAGAATGCTGGTTTTTTGTAGTGATTTTGTTTATGATAAATTTTTATTTAAATAGGGGGGTGGTATGATCGTGTTTCAGTTTTTGTTAGGGCTTATCGGACGAGTTTTTTTAAGTCTTCCCTTTATCTTGTCAGGATGGATGACCCTGACCCTTTGGGAGCAAAGAGAGACTGCGTTAACAACGGCTCTACATCGTTTGATGACGGGAGTTTTAGATCCAGGGATACAAGCCTGTCTCGCTCTTTTATTGCCGTGGGTGCCATTTTTACTCATCCTTTCCTGTTTTTTGCAGTTTCTGGGTGCTTTATGTCTCTGTTTGGGCTATAGAGTACGCGTTGCTGCATTTTTATTATTTATTGTTCTTTTTGTCTCAACGCCGATTTTTCATCCCTATTGGCTCGTTACTGGGGCTGATCAAGATAAGGAGTTACTCTTGTTTTTGCAACATGTAGCGATTGGAGGGGGGCTTTTAACGATCATCGCGTATGGAGCTACAGGAGTGACAAGAACTTTAAAATCGAATGATCGTTAAAATCATAGGGTTGTTTCTCAGCTTCGTGATCGTGGCTTGGGGACAACCTGCGCTTTTCTCTTTTTTAGCCCCGCTCTCAGCGATCTGCGGGTTTGCCCTTTTCTGGATCTGTTGTCCCGAAAAAAAGTCTTTTCTCTCTGCCACGATCTGGTTTGCAGCTGTTCAGTTGGTTCAGCTCTCTTGGTTTGTGAGTCTAGAATTTCAAGGAATCTATATTTTATTTGCCTATGTTGGCCTCTCTATTTTTATGGGGTTACAGTTCGGCCTCCTAACGCTTATTGTCCCAAAGAAAAGCATTAAACCCCTACAAATCCTCTCTATCGCCGCTTGTTGGACGCTCTTTGAGTGGGCACGGCTCTATTGTCTTTCTGGTTTTGCGTTCAATCCTATTGGATTGACGTTAAGTTCGTTTCTTTTGTCGCGCCAAACAGCTTCTATTTTTGGCGTGCTCGGTCTCTCGTTTCTTGTGATTGTTACAAATCTTCTTCTCTACAACCTCTTCTTTTCTCGTAAAAAATGGCCTCTTGTTTTATCTGTGGTCTTTTTCCCTTACTGTTTTGGGCTGATCCATCTCTATCTTCACAAGCCTTTGGTTCCTGCACATGTACGTGTAGCACTTGTTCAAACAGGACTCCTTCCTTCAGAAAAAATACCTCTTAGCACCCATAAAGGAGATTTTATGACGCCGATGGAGCAGTGGCGTCATTTGATACGGATGTTGCGCATGGCCGTTGTTCAGGGGACAGTTGATCTGATTGTTTTTCCAGAAGCAGCTCTGCCCTTTGTGTTTGAAAAGCCTCTTTTTTCTTACGATTTTATTCATCGTGTCCTTTGTAAAGAGCTGGGTTCAGAAGTCTCTGCCCATTTTCCTCCCTTAGAGGCGCCTTATGCACAAGGTTCGCTTGTCACCCACGCCTTTATCGCACAAACCCTGGCAAATTATTTTCATGCAGAGCTTATTTCTGGGTTTGATCATCATGACACAGTAGCGGATCAATTTTTCAATGCAGCCTTTCATTTCTCACCCCACACAGAGCCGCTGACGCGCTACGACAAGAGAGTGCTCGTTCCAGGAGAGTATCTGCCCTTTTCGTTTTGCAGGCCCCTCTTTTCTTGTTATGGGATCTCTGATTTTTTCACCCCGGGTCACAAGGCCGTTTTAATGGGTCGATCGATTCCTCTTTCAGTTTCGATCTGTTATGAAGAGATGTTTTCTCATGTTATGCGTGAGGGGCGTCTTTTGGGTGCCGAGCTTTTTGTTAATGTGACAAATGACAACTGGTACCCTGAGACGACTCTTGCTCGCCAGCATTTTGAGCATGCGCGCTTGCGCAGTGTGGAAAATGGGATTCCTTTGATTCGAGCAGCAAACAGTGGCGTGACAGCGGTTGTTGACAGTTTTGGGCGCACGACGGCTTATTTAGAAGAAAAGCAGGGAGTTTTAGTTGCAGAGTGTAGCCGCCATACTTATTGGACACCCTACAGCTTCTGGGGTAACTGGGGGATTCTTTTTCTCTGTTGTGGAAGTTTACTTCTCTTTGTAGCAAAAACAGTCTACGATATGGTCATTCACCATTCCGACAGCTTGCATGTAGGCGTAGATAATTGTTGAGCCAACAAAGGTCATGCCTCGTTTTTTTAGGTCTTTAGAGAGCGCATCGCTCTGCTCCGTTCTAACTGGAATTTCTTTAAGCGTTTTCCACCTATTTTTTATCGGTTCTTTTTGGACAAACCCCCAGAGGTAATGATCAAAGGATCCGTACTCTTGTTGGATTTTTAGAAAGACCTGTACATTGCGGCGCGCTGCAAAGACTTTGAGTCGATTGCGGATAATTCCGGGGTTGTGTAGCTCTGCTTCTAGTTCTGCATCGCTCATTTTAGCTACAAGCAATGGATCAAAGTTGTGAAAGGCTTGTCGATAGCCGAGTCGTCTTTTTAAAATTGTCTCCCAGCTCAAGCCTGCCTGGGCACCCTCTAAGATCAACATCTCAAAGAGATGCCTGTCGTCGTGAACGGGAATACCCCACTCATTGTCATGATACTCTGCATAGAGAGGATTATGTGTGCCAAAACAGCGTTTTTTTTCAACCATAACCTAGTACCCTTTTTTCATGTGCAAGGAGCCACTCTTTGCGTTTGGTGCCAGAGCTGTATCCGCCAAGAGATCCATCGGAACAGATGACCCGATGACATGGGATAATGAGGGGGCATCTGTTTGTGCCATTTGCGGAACCAACAGCGCGCTCGGCAGAACTTTTACCAATAGCCTTGGCCAATCCAGAGTAGGAGAGGGTTTGGCCATACGGGATTTTTTTCAGCGCGTTCCACACCTCAAGTTGAAAGTCCGATCCAACCAATTCAAGGGGTGTTGTAAACCGGATCAACTTTCCGTCAAAATAATCGGCAATTTCTTGTTCGATTTGATCCAGGATGGGAGTGCGGCCGGATTCTGATGGAAATGCGCTGATCCTTTTTTCAATCTTTGGATGGTCCTGAAACTCCAAGAGATAAAGAGCTTCCTTGTCCGCGATGCCAATCATGGATCCAAGGGGCGTCTCAATTTCCACATGTTTATAGATTTTATCCATAACGTTGAATCAATTCTATCAGAAGATTGATTCTGAATCTATCAGACTTTTTGGCGCTTGACCACGTTGTCGATGAAGATACGGTAGGTCAGCTGATCGAGGAACCTAGCAAAGAGAGTGGCGCTGACACAGAAGGTGAGGATCATCGAGAGGCAGTAGCCGTAGCCGTAGTAGGCAAAGCCGAGATGTTGGGAAAGCAGAGTCAGGATTGCGTTGCTAAAAAAGAGGAGGAGGGAGAGGCACAGCATATTTTCTTGGCTGTCGAAGTAGGAGAAATAGACATAGAGGATCAGGTTGAGCCCGGCAAAGAAGGAGCCGAGGGTGCCAAGACAAAAGATATTGAGGCAGAGGTAACTGATTCCAAACCAATTAAAGAGCATTGGAGCCAGAAGGATAACGGAGAGAGAGAGGGTTCCCTGCAAGACAAGAGCGGATCTTCCATTCTCTTTAATTTCAGAGATCAGCTCTTTTTTGGTCGCCTCGATTTGAGCAAGGGGTGCATTGCGCTCGATGTGTTGGATATATTTGATATAGGAGAGATAGAAGTTAGCCTCTAAGCTAAAGATGAAGAGCGCGAGGAGAAAGATAATCGTCAGGTAAGAGAGAAAGAGCGCTTGGTCGTAGACCGGATACGTCGTCAGATTGCTTCCATGACGGATCGCCTCTTTAGAGCCCCACATAATTACTTTGTCGATCCACATGCCTGCATAGAGAAAAAGTCCACTCCAGAAGAGCTTTTGGTACCTGTGAAAGTAGAAAGTCAGCTCTTTTGGGAGCGCAAAAGAGCCCGCATATTCGGCAAAAATTGTCGCTGTTTGAGAAAAGAGCAGGAAGGCAAGGCCGACATTTGTTCCAAAAAGCATGCCCTCGGCTCCATACAGATTTCCACAGTAGATGGAAAGGATGGCGGTCAGCACCATTCCGAGAACCCAGCAGATGGTGATGGCGCGAAAATTGTGGATCGAGCTCAGAAAGAGTGAGACGTACCAGGTGGCAGATAGAAGGAGAAATTGGATGACACTCAGGATTATTTCGATGGGCGAGAGGGTGGCGTAGCAGAAGTAAAAGCAGGTCGCAAGAAGAGAGCCTGGGATCAGGAGCAGCCCTAAATTTGTGATGAGGATACCAGGGATTGGCGCCATCTCTCTTTTATAGAGGCAATCAGAGGTGTAGCGCGCTGAGACAACATAGAGGGGTGCTGAGAAGACAAGAGAAAAAAAGAGGTTGTAGACGATGATCGACAAAAAAT
>JABDDH010000002.1 GCA_013287705.1 Chlamydiota bacterium
ACCTTAACTTCGATAATTGCAGACTCTTGAGTAGATACTTCATTCTGAGCTGGTTCATCTGGTCGCTGTTTTAATTCATCAGTAAAATGTGACAGATCTTTCTGATCTACAGCCGGACTCTTCTCTTCAACAGATGTGACCGAAGAGAACTGCTGATACTGCTTGAGAAGCTGATCAACCTCATCACCTACAGGGGACGTTAGTCGATTCTCTGCTACAACAGGTTGCGAGACTAGCGAAGAGATAGGCTCTTCCACAAGAGAGGGTGCGTGGCTTTGCACAAAATCGTCCTGACTTTTATCGCTCTTTAACGCCGTCGTAAAGAGAACAATTAAAAGTCCTGCATTAATTAACACTGCAATAATGATAGTATCTCGACGACTCATTTTAATTAAATCTCCCCTTAATGCCCTGTACAGCAGTCTGAAACTCTTCTCCTCGATGCGCATAATCCCGAAACTGATCAAAACTTGCACAACCGGGAGAAAGAAGCACGCAATCCCCCCTAACAGCTGCCAAGTATGCAAGATCCACCGCAACCTGAAGAGAGTTTACAATTTCTACTGTAACAATCTTCTCTAATTCGCGATAGATTTTTTCTGCACTCGATCCAATAAGTAAGATTTTTTTCACGCGCCCTGGGAAAAACTGAGCCCACGCCGCATAACCGCCTCCCTTATCAACGCCTCCTGCGATCAGAATCACAGGGCCCGGCATGCTGCTCACCGCGCATATCACAGCATCGATATTTGTCCCTTTACTATCATCGTAAAAGAGAACCCCATTTTTTTCACAAACATACTCGATTCGATGGGGCGGTTTTGTAAACGTTTTAAAGTGAGGCTCTATCTCTTCATAAGAAAAACCCACCTCCATACAAAGCAAGGCGGCAGCTCTCTGATTTTCTAAAGCGTAATTCTCTTCGTTAAAAAAAACGGCAGAAGGTACAGTCCCAAATTGAGAAGCGACTTTCTGCACGTAGAACTTAGCTTGAGGTTTTAAACAACGAGCAATCCGCCATTTAGCATCTGCATACTCTTGCATGGAACGATACCTATCGAGATGATCGGGTGTGATGTTTAAGATAACCGCCGCATCAAGGAGCGGTCCTTCCATTGTTTCCAATTGATAAGAGCTCAACTCAACCACTAGAATCTCTTCAGGGTCGGGATTTAATGCATAGCTCGAAAGTGCATAGCCAACATTGCCAACGGCATGCGCCCGTTTCCCAAGAGCGCGCAAGAGATGCTCAACCAGAAGCGTGACTGTTGTCTTCCCATTTGTTCCTGTAATGCCAAGGCATTTCTGAGAAGAGAGATTTTGCAGAGCAAATGCCGCCTCTCCAACAACTGGAATCCCTAAAGTGAGCGCCTCTTTATAAAGAGGGTGCTCCAGAGAAATTCCCGGTGAAACAAAGAGTTGATCAAATCCCTCAAGAGAGGCTACCTCACCATCTCTTCGCGCATCACAATAGGGAAGAGCGGCCAGAACTGCACTCTCTTGCGCATCGACACCGACAGGTCTAATCCCTTGGCGCTGCAAGAGCTGACAGAGGGCACGGCCACTGACTCCAAGACCTAAAACAAGTACTCTCATCACGACTGTAACTTTAAAGAGATTAATCCAATCATCGCAAGAAGAAGTCCGACAATCCAAAAACGCAAGACAACCTTAGTCTCCGGCCAGCCACGGTATTCAAAATGGTGGTGCAGCGGCGCACATAAAAAAATACGGCGCCGATTGCGTAGTCTGTAACTGCCCACTTGTAAAATGACAGAGAGGGCTTCCACGACAAATATCCCCCCTACAATGGAAAGAAGCATCTCTTTGCGCAATAAAATAGCTGCAACTGCAATAATACCCCCAAGCGCTAAAGAACCTGTGTCTCCCATAAAGACCTGAGCTGGATACCCGTTATACCATAAAAATCCAATGAGCGCTCCGATCATCGCAGAGAGATAAATGGCAATCTCTCCACTATTTTCAATGTAGAGAATGTTGAGATAGCGCGCCATTTCGCTATTATTGGACAAAAAGGCGACAAGGGCAAAGACAAAAGCAACCAGGATTAGACAACCCGAAGCTAGACCATCCAAACCATCTGTCAAATTCACGGCATTAGATGAACCTGTAATGACAAAGACGAGCCAGAGAAAAGAAAAAATAATCAAAGATCCTTGTAAAACAAGGATCGGATCCTTAAAAAAAGGGGAGATAGTTAAGAGCCATATAGCCTTGCGTGGAAAAAACCTGCATTCCCATTTTGGCAACGGGCGGCGCAAAAAAGTCTCCCATATGCAGAACTTCTGTAACAGAGGGACAAAGCAGGTAAAGAGCAATCAAGCTACTCACTGCCAGCTGCAGCCCAAATTTCAGCTTTGCAGAGAGCCCTTTAGAGTTCTTGTATTTGAGTTTTAAAAAATCGTCATAGCCGCCAATTAAGCCAAGCGTCACTGTTGTAAAAAATAGAAGCAGTGTATCGGCATCTTTTAGATCCATCCATAAAAACAGGGAAAAAAGCATCGAGGCGAGAATGAGAAGCCCCCCCATTGTCGGCGTCTCTTTTTTCTTTTTATGGAGCTCTGCAAGTAGCGGGCAATCCTCCACCCGAATCGATTGCCCCATCTTCAATTCGTACAACTTTTTAATAAACCTGGGGCCAAAAAAGAGCATACAGATCAGTGCTGTCATCGCAGAGAGGATCATCCTTGTGGAGACGTAACTTAAAGAGAGCGGCATCTGCCAATTAAAAAAATCAAAAAGTTGTAAAATCATGAACATCCAGAGCGTACTGAAAGCATCTCGACTGTGCAATTTTTTGGGACCGAAGGCCTCGAGATATTTGTTCTTGGCGCTGTTTATTTTCTAAGGGAAGGGTTAAAAAACCCTTTCCTTAGAAAATAAACAGCGCGTTTGGACATAGGCCAAACGGCCAAGAGCAAGTAGACAAGGCAGGCGGTCCCAAAAAGTTGCACAGTCGAGAGCATGCAAAAACAAAAAAAATTATTCAAGAAGTTTCCACAGAGAGTTGAAGTTAGAGCCTTTAATCAAGACAAGATCTCCCGGCTCTACAAGGGCCTGGCATGCCGCCTTTAAATCAGAAAAAGAGGTGAAAAAGCGCGCCTCTCGCCCCACTTCTAAAAACCGTTCGACAATCCATTGAGCTCCTTCTCCAATGCACAGAACTTGATCGACTGCGAGTAACGCATACTCTCCAATTGCCCTGTGAGCAGAACACGATAACTCCCCAAGGTCTACCATCCCGCCAAGAACGGCAATTTTTCTTGACGCTGCAGGTAAGTTTAATAGAGCCGCTTTCATGGATTCGGGATTGGCATTATAAGCGTCATTAATCCAGATGACACCCTCTTTCTCTACACGCTCAAATCGATTCCGAAAAGGGATCAGAAGTTTAGCCCCCTCTTGAATCTCTTCCCAAGTCAAACCGAGGATACGCGCACAAGAGGCCGCCATGACAAAATTTTCCTGAAGATGGTGTGCCTGCAATGAGAGCTGAAGATGAGGAGAGGCGATACCCAAATGACTTGAAAAGTTGGTTGTTGGCATCATCGAGTCATTTGGGTAGACCCCTTTTTCCCAAATACGCAATCCAAAGGGGGTCGCCTCATACCAGTAAAAAGAACTCGCCTCTCTACCAACACTTACCTGGGGACAGGAAAAATCTGGGAAAAACTCTCCATCAGGAATCAGCCCAAGCGCTGTTTTAGGATGAGAGAGAATCGACCCCTTTTCTCTTCTAACCCCTTCAATTCCATCGGAAAAATTACTGACGTGGGCCGTTCCAATTTTTGTAATCAGCGCAATATCTGGTGGCGCGATCTCAATTAAACGGGCGATCTCTCCGGGCTTACTCATCCCCATCTCAAGAATCAGAAGGTCTACCTCCTCATTCCAATTGAGAATCGCAAGTGGAAGCCCGGCTTGCGAGTTAGCATTACCAGGTGTTTTACCAACACGGTAACGACAAGCAAGAAGCGTTGCTAAAAACTCTTTGGTTGTTGTCTTGCCAACAGATCCTGTAATCGCAATAATTTTCGGGGCTTTCTCTAAAATCTTCTCTTGAGCGAGATGCTGCAAAGCAAGAAGCGGAGAATCTGTGCGCAGAAGAACAAGGCCATAAGAGGGGCCTTCATAGTCTGCTCGGACAACAGCGGCACGCGCTCCTTTTTGAGCTACCTCTTCAAGAAAATCGTGCCCATCTTGACGCTTGCCCGGCAGTGCAAAAAAAAGAGAACCTTCAGCTGCCAAACGGCTATCGATACAAAAAGAGGTGATCTGCACGCTTCTGGAGAGATTAAGATTGTGACCGAGCCGGCAAGCAACTATTTGTAGAGATAAAGAAGTTGAAAAAAGAGGATCTACAGGATCTGTCTGTGTCATGAACGCATCGAAATTGTTAGGAATCGATTGGAGTGTAAAAAAATAGACTGATTTTTGTCAAAATGTTCATTGTCAAAAAAACGACAATAAAATAATTCAGACTTCTTTGTTGATTTTTAAAACAAAATAAGAGTAAAATAGACCACAAAAAAACTATTAAGGAATAAAATGGCCTCACCTATAGAACTTGCATATTCTCAAAACCCAATAGAAGGAGCGAGCGTCGAGTGGCATGACGACAACTCTTACGGCATTTTAACAATCCCTCCAGATTTAGCTTCCGGAAAAGGGGAGCAGAAATGGCAAATCAGAGCCACAAACCTTCCAGGCCAACTACTACTCTGTAAGGATGCAGAGACACGAGACAAAATCAAAGCACTTGCCATCCAGATGCTTCTAAAACTTGAACGTGAAGGAAAACTTGACCAGACCCACAGTGTCAATATCCAGCCGGGTGTCAATTGCTATACCCTTACAAACGACAAAGGATTCACAACCTCTGTTACAATTCACAACCGCCTTAAAAAAAACGGCCTCCCCACCCCCATGACCCATCTTTTAAAAGAGATTGCCGCGTTTCCCGCAGCCTTTGAGCTCTCCCAAGACCACGAAAATTACCTCACAGCTGCAAATCGAGCATTAAAAGCTTAAGTCTTTAATTGTTAGTTTGTTAAAAATTCCAAAGCTACTTATCTTGCTTAGTGTAAGCTACTTGCGAGTTAATTAACACATTCTTTATTGACTGTATAATATATATTTACTATAATAATAGTATAAACACATAGGAGTATTATCATGTCAGTTTCACCAGCTTCCCCTGCAGCAACTCCCCCAGGAGATCTTAGAGTTGAGCTCCATCAAGTCGGCGTCGAGGGACCCAACTTCACGTTTAATTGGGGTGCTGATGGTACTTGGGAAACTGCTGACAAAGGATACGGTCTGATGATCGATCCTGACGGAGTGGTATGGCGAGTCACAAAAGACAATTTTGCAGGACAACATTGCATCGCCGGCAAAGAGGCTCAAAAAGACATTGAAAAAATTGCACGAGAGATGTGGCTCAAGATGCGAGATGATGGCATTTTAGACACTCTTGGCAGCATACGCATCAGAGGAACTGAATATATAACAACCGACCGTAAGGGCAACGAAACAATCTATAGAACACAAAACAGAATTTTACCCAATGGGTTCCTTAGAGCAAAAGAGCATCTAGAACCATACATTCTTACTCTATACGAACGTGTTTCACAACGCTACGAGGGAGACAAATTCCCTGACGATCCAAAAGAGGTCAATAAGGCCGCTCGTAAAGCAATCGTAGACTTTCAAGATGATGGTTGGGTTGCAGCTGAAATACAGGAACGCAAAGAAAGAGAAGAAGCAAAAGAAGCAGCTGCAAGAGATGCAGCGGCAGCTAGCAGCCCCGCTCATAGAGGCGCTGGAGCCCCTTCTTCTACCCGCTATAGAGTAGATGAGCCAGATGAGGAATCTAAACTTCCAGGGACAGACCCTCGTCAATATCCTGACGCTCCTCCTGTACCAAGAGCCCATACGGTTCTATCTAGCCCCTTGCCCACAGACGATGACATGCCAGATTTAATGGATGCAGCTGATCTACCAGCTCCTCGATTTGAGCCTCCAAGCCGTCGAAACCCTAGAGCACAAGCTAATGCAGCGACACGAGAAAAGGCACGAGTTGCAAGGCTCAGAGAGAGAGAGTTAGAGGCTCAACCAGCCCAAGCTCCGCGAGCTCAACCCGACAGAAGCTACCGACGACACAAGCTAGGACAAGCAGCGGCGGCTCCTCAAGGCCCTGTCCTACATCGCCCAGACGCAAGCAGCAGTTTTAGGCCACAAGCAGCTCCGTTCAGCCATGACAGGCCAAACGCAGCGCCTAGATCGGCGTTTATTGAAGAAGTTGGTTCTGATGATGATATGCCTCCAGTCCACGAGGCTTGGAACACTGGCGGAAGCGGTAGCTTTATATAATCGGACAAGGAAGCGCTTGTCTTTTTTCACTGCCCTGCCATACACTTACGGCCACAACCGCAGGGCACCATGCAAAAATCTATCCTCCATGCTATCGAAGACGCCATCCGCGCCATCTCCTTTCTTAAAGCAACAAATAGCCTCCAGTTCATCGAAGAGGCAAGCCGCAGAATCTCTAGATGTTATCAGATGGAGGGCAAGCTACTCATCGCCGGAAATGGGGGCAGCCTCTGCGATGCGATGCACTTTGCAGAAGAGCTGACATCTCAATTTCGTGAAAAACGAAAAGCCCTACCAGCTATTGCCCTTGCTGACCCCGCACACATGAGCTGCGCTGCCAACGACTTTGGCTACGCCGATGTCTTTTCTCGCGCTGTCGAAGCGTATGGCAAGCCCGGCGACATCTTCATCAGCCTAACCACAAGCGGTAATTCGGAAAACCTTGTCCGCGCTGTCCCCCTCGCCCAGTCAATGGGTCTTTCCACCATCTCCTTTTTAGGTAAAACAGGAGGACGACTCAAAGGGGTAAGTGACCTAGAATGGATCGTCGACGGCTTTACCTACTCCGACAGAATCCAAGAAGCTCACATGGCGGCAATCCATATCATTATCGAAATGGTCGAAAAAGAGCTCTTTTCTTATGCTGCCACAATTTAAAAAAATCGCTGCCAAGCTATTTCAATGCATCGTTTTTCTGCGCAATAAAGCGTATGACCTTCATCTGTTAACAAGCCATAAATTCCCTATTCCCGTCGTCAGTATTGGCAATATCGCAGTCGGAGGAACAGGCAAAACTCCACTGACACGTCTTCTTATCGATGACCTTGGAGGAGAAAGTCACATTGCAATTATCTCTCGCGGCTACAAAGGACAACTCGAACAGAGCCCGGCCGGGGTCCAGATCTGTTCAGGTCACGGCCCCCTCTACGGACCGAAGATGACAGGCGATGAGCCGTTTTGGCTTGCAGAAAAGCTTCCTCACACTCAAATTTTTGTCAGTAAAAACCGAACAAGTTCAGCACGAGCTGCCCTACGCCAGGGAGCAAAACTTCTTATTCTAGAAGATGGGATGCAACATCGAACCATTGCACGCGACACGGAAATTGTCGTTCTGGACGCCAAGGACTTATTTGGGAAAGATGCTTTTTTACCTCTTGGAAGACTCAGAGACTCCCCTAAACGGCTACAGGAAGCAACACTCATTGTCGTTAACCATTGCGATACAGAAGCAGAATACAACAGCGCCTTAAACAGAATCCGCACCTACAGCTTGGCGCCAGTTATCGGTGCTAAGATGCGGCACACAGCCTCTCCTCAAAAAAAAGTAGGCCTTTTTTGCGGCATTGGCACGCCAGAGCGGTTCATCTCAAGCTTAGACGCCTATGAGATTGTTGCAACGCTACTGGTTCAAGATCACGAACCAATAGACGCTCAAACGCTCACAGCTTTTGCAGAAAAATGCCAAACAGAAGGGGCGAGTGTACTCTTATGCACAGAAAAAGATGCCGTAAAATTGCCAAAAGCCTTAAAATTATCGCTACCCATCATCCCTGTTGAGGCGCACCTTGAGATCGCTTTTAACAAAGAGGCATGGGAAAAATTAATCCGGAGGATCAGACCTTGAGCGAAGAGATTGAAATTTGTCTACCAAAACTCGGAGAGAGCATCCTGAGTGCAACCGTTGTCCACTGGTTTAAAAAAGAGGGCGATCACGTCCTACTCGACGAGCCTCTGCTCGAGGTTTCAACAGACAAAATCAATAGCGAAATTCCGTCTCCCGTCTCAGGTGTGCTGACCCGTATCCTTGCACAACAAGATCAAGAACTCCAGGTTGGAGAGCCCCTTGCCCGCATCACAACCTCTGACGTTGCTAAAAATGTTCTTACAGCTCCGCGCACAACCAGCAACTGCCCCGCTACTTCTGGATCTAGCCAAGCGACGTTTTACTCTCCCTCAATCTTACGCCTTGCCCAAGAACATGGCATTACGATGGACAAGCTTAGCTCAATCCGCGGCACAGGAGCTGAGGGACGGGTGACAAAACAAGATCTAGAGCGGTATCTTGAAGAAAAAAGCGCACAACCTACTGCACAAAAACAAGGCGTGGAATCGTTAAAGCTCACGGGAATGCGCAAAGCGATTGCCGACAACATGGTTCGCTCCTTTTATGCGGCGCCCCATGCGACACTTGTGACAGAGGTCGACGTGACAAAAATCTTGAAAAAGATCCAAGGGGAAAGAGAGGCCTTTTTCGCTAAAGAGGGAGTAAAACTGACAATTACAAGCTTTATTGCACAAGCAATCAGTCAAGCGCTCATCTCTCACCCGCTCATCAATTCATCGCTACAAGACGACATGATCCTGGTCAAACACTTTGTCAACCTCGGCATCGCCGTTAGCGTCGACCAAGGGTTAATGGTTCCTGTCATTCGCGAGTGCAACAAGATGACTCTTTCACAAATTGCCCATGCGCTGCACACGCTTTCAACAAAAGCACGATCAGGAACACTCTCACTTGATGAAATTTCAGAGGGAACCATTAGCCTCACAAACTTTGGCATGTCAGGCGTTCAGATCGGCATCCCGATTATCCGCTATCCTGAGGTGGCAATTGTTGGGATTGGGGCGATCAGCCGTAGAGTTGTCCCTCTAGAAGACGACTCGATTGCGATTCGATCGATGATCCACGTCTCACTGACATTTGACCACAGAGTTTTAGACGGAATGTACGGCTGCTCGTTCCTAGGCGCTGTAAAAGCCGCCCTAGAAAAATAGGCAAGGCTCTTAGCCTTGCTCTTGTAAAAAGTAGTTGCGCACAAAAGCCTCAATTGCGGCGACAGCGATCCTCTCCTGCTTCATAGAATCGCGATAACGAACCGTTACGCTCTCCTCTGCGCCCTCAAATGTATCAAAATCCACTGTGATGCATAGAGGCGTGCCAATCTCATCATGACGCCGATACGCCTTACCGACATTGCCAATATCTTCGTACTTAAATCTACCGACACCAAGGCGCTGTAATCTCTGCTTAATCTCTTTAGCCTTTGAGACTATTTTTTCATTATTGCGCGCAAGAGGGACTACGGCTGCCTTTATAGGCGCAAGATGGGATTTCAGCTTTAAAACGATACGGTGGCCATTCTCAAGCTCTTCTTTTGTATACGCCTCGACAAGAATCGCCAAAAGACCGCGATCAAGCCCCGCTGACGGCTCGATCACAAAGGGAACAACAAACTCTTTTTTTTCTAGATTTTGAAGAGCTAAAATTGCTGTAGAGTCGGCATTTAGGGCAACTTTTGCACATAAATTAAGACTTGCCTGCTCCTTAGAATGAGAACCGAGGTCAAAGTCCGTGCGATTGGCAATTCCCTCTAACTCCTCGAAGCCAAACGGGAAGCGATAAAGGATGTCTGTTGTCGCTTTAGCATAGTGAGCAAGCTCCTCTTTGGCTTGCGGCTGCAACTGGAGATTCTCAAGAGAGAGTCCCTGACGCTGCCACCATGCAAGACGCATCTCGACCCACTTTTCGTGCCACAACTCATCAGAGCCGGGCGCTACAAAATACTCGAGCTCCATCTGCTCAAATTCACGGACGCGGAAGATAAAATTGCGCGGGGTCACTTCGTTGCGAAACGCCTTACCAATCTGGGCAATTCCAAAGGGCAGTTTACGCGCTGTCGAATCGATCACATTCTTAAAATTGGTAAAAATACCTTGCGCTGTCTCCGGTCTTAAATAAGCAAGATTTGTCCCATCATCAACAGGACCCAAATGGGTGCGCAGCATCAGGTTAAATAGGCGCGCCTCGGTCAAATTTTTAGAGCCGCACTTGTCACAAGCACCCCCCACGACATGATCGGCACGCATCCGATGCTTACACTCTCTACAATCGACCATCGGATCAGTAAACGTCTCTTCGTGACCGGAATGTTTGAGTGTCAAGCGATGGTGCAAAAGGGAGGCATCAAGTCCTTCAACATCATCTCTTTCGTAGACAATCTCACGCCACCAAGCGGCTTTTAAATTATTTTTTAACTCAACGCCAAGTGGACCGTAGTCGTAGACCCCCTGCAGGCCTCCATAAACATCCGAACTTTGAAAAATAAAGCCGCGTCTCTTACACAGTGATACAATCTCTTCCATCGATACGTCCTGGCCCATTTTTCCCTCTTAGTTGGTTTTTGTGTCGTAACTCGACTTTGCAACTTTTTGGGACCGCCTGCCTCGTCTATTTGCTCTTGGCCGTTTGGCCTATGGCCAAACTCGCTGATTTATTTTCTAAGGAAGGGGTTTTTAACCCCTTCCTTAGAAAATAAACAACGCCAAGAACAAATATCTCGAGGCCTTCGGTCCCAAAAAGTTACAAAGTCGAGTCGTAAGTGTAGCACTTACAGCATCTTTTTTTATAGCTGGATTTTTACTCAGGTACTCTTTACAATAGACCCAATATGATCGCTATCCACGGCTGTACAGAAGAAGATTTAAAAAAATCTCTTGGCGAAATGGGGCAGCCCCCCTTTCGTGCACAGCAGATCTTTTCTTGGATTTTTCAAAAAAGAGCGACAACGTGGGCGGCGATGACAAATCTCAGTTCACATCTACGAACCACTCTCTCTCAACAGTTTAGACTCTCTTCTCTGAAGTGTGTGCGTTCAGTTAGATCTGACGATGAGACAATTAAATATTTATGGGAGCTTCATGACGGCGCCCTTGTCGAATCGGTCCTCATTCAAGCACCAGAGAGGCGGACGATCTGCGTCTCCTCACAAGTTGGCTGCAACGCTAAATGCGCCTTCTGCGCGTCAGGAAAGCAGGGGCTTATCCGCAACCTCTCTGCCGCTGAAATCGTTGAACAGTTCCTCCTGATCGATGCAGAGCTTGCCAAAAACGGAGAAAAACTCTCTCACGTCGTCTTTATGGGGATGGGAGAGCCGCTTGACAACTATGATGAGGTCGTTAAAGCCATTCGCCTAATAACCGATCCAAAAGGAATCAACCTCTCCCAAAGACGGATCACCCTCTCAACGGTTGGTGTCGTTGAAGGCATTCGAAAATTGATGCTTGAGGAGTTAAAAATTAATTTAGCACTCTCTCTCCACGCCCCAAATCAGCAGATCCGCAAAAAAATCATTCCGTATGCACGCAAATACGAGCTCTCCGATGTTCTTGCAGCAATTAGCGATTACTCACGAGCAACAAAACGAGACATCACCTACGAGTATACCCTCATCTCTGGCATTAATGACCGCGAAGAAGACGCCATTGAACTTGCCAAATTAATTAAAGGACAACAATGTTCTGTGAATTTAATTCCTTACAATCCGGTTTTTGGATTAAGATTAAAACGACCAGAGAAAGAAGAAATTGAGCGCTTTGAAGAGATTCTTGCAGAGGCAAAAATCCCGACAACCCGGCGCTATACCAAAGGAACCAAGATCGCCGCCGCCTGTGGGCAGTTAGCTCTATACGAAAAAAATGCGACCGTACACAAATAAACTCGCGTTGATCTAAAAAAATAGGAGGACTCGTGTCTCTGGCTCTGTATCTGACCTCTGTTCGGATCGTCATCAGTCCCATCTTTGTCATCACCTATTTATACCACGACGAGATCGGAATTACTCTTAAACTTTTACCTTACCTACTCATCGCGCTGCTCGGAATCTCTGAGATCTCTGATCTACTTGACGGCTTTGTCGCACGGCGCACAAATCAAGTAACAGATCTTGGTAAGCTCTTGGATCCCATGGCAGACAGCATCTTCCGCCTCTCTGTCTTTTTAGCTTTTACTCAAGGGTTTATTCAACTACCGCTCATTCTCGTCCTGCTCTTTCTCTATCGAGACTCTACAATTAGTACCTTGCGCATCCTCTGTGCGCTCAGAGGGTTGACACTTGCTGCTAGACTCTCTGGGAAGATCAAAGCTGTGATTCAAGCCGTATCAGCGCTCACAATCCTCTTGCTGATGATCCCCTACTCTTTGGGGCTCCTAGAGTTAAAAACATTAAAACTGATTAGCGTCTTTATCGTCGGGACCGCAGCTATCTATACCCTCTATTCGGGAATCGAATATATTTATTCAAATAGAAACTTTATCAAAAAAGCTTTGAGGAAAACAGCATGAACTACGATGTCCTGGGTCTTGGTGGTCTGATTATCGACCACATCTTGCTTGCCTCAAGTCAATTTCTTGAAGAGATTCAGATTGAAAAGGGAGGATGGCGCAGCGTTGACTACAAAACACTCCAGGAAATTATTGAAAGGAGCCGTGCTGTCCCATCGACCGTTCCCGGTGGCAGCGCAGCAAACACCATTAAAGGACTTGCACGCCTCGGACACAAAGCCGGCTTAATCGGCAAAATCGGCCGCGATGAGATGGGCGATTTCTACTTAAATGCGATGCGTAAGCGCGGCGTTGCGATACAGGAGATCCCATCAGACAACCCAACTGCACAACTCATCGCTCTTGTCACTCCAGATGGGCAGCGCACCTTTTGTATCTTTCAAGGTGCAAGTGTTGAACTCTCAGGCGCAGATCTCCACCCCGATCACTTTGCAGGCACAAAACTTGTCCATATCGAAGGCTACACTCTATTTAATGGCGATTTGACAGAAAGGGCGATGTCGCTTGCTAAACGCTCTGGCGCCATTGTCTCTTTTGATTTAGCAAGTTTTGAGATCGTCCGACGCTTCAAACAAGAGATCTACCAGCTCCTCAACACCTACGTCGACATCGTCTTTTGCAATGAAGATGAGGCCAAAATGTTGACAGACCATACCGAAGAGGAGACCGCTGAAATTCTAGGCTCTATCTGCGATATTGCCATCATCTCCCTTGGAAGCCGCGGCTGCTACATTCAACAAGGCAATACGCGGTTTCATAGCCCCGCCTACTTTGTCCCCTCACCTCTAGACACAACAGGCGCTGGAGACCTCTTTGCAAGCGGGTTCCTCCACGGTTATTTACACAAGAAACCGCTTGAAGAGTGCGCGCGCTTCGGAGCGATGATGGGAGCCTCTGTGATTCAAGTCTCTGGGGGAGAGATCCCTGAAAAGAGGTGGAAAAAAATCTGTAAGAGCATTAAGGATGGAACCCCTTTTATTATACAAAAGGCGGCTTCTTTAGTAGGGACAACTCCTTAGCAAGAGCTAGAAGTTCTTCTTCAGGGAGCGTGCCACTATGAATTTTTCTTTGCAAGGCCTCTCTTTTTTCTATCCAGTCGCGCTCTAAAAGTTTGAGATGCGCCTCGCGTAACCCCTCGAATACTTTCTGCGTATTAACACGCTTTTCCATCATCTGCGCAAAAAAGAGCCTCTCCTCATTCGACTCAAGTTGAACCATTAAGCTTAATCTATCGACGGTAGTGTGCTGCCTAATTAAGCAAAAGAGTCGACGTGCGTGCTCATCTTTAAACTGCTCAGGAACAAGAGTCTCAATCAACGCACTTGTCTCCTCTTTTTTTGCTCCCCCAATCAAAACAAGTAAGCGTAACAAGTCTGTCTCTAAGATCGTATCGCGATTAACCTCTAGCGGCTCGAGCTTAGAGCTGCGTCTCACATACATCTGGGGCCGTGTGACAAAAGCGAGAAGCATCTCCTCTTTAACATCAGTCAAGCGCGCAAGAGCCCTCACGCTCTCATGGATAAAAAGATCCCCCTCCCAGAGGCTTATCTCTGCAACAATTGTCTGCAAGCAGCGGTTCTTGCCAGAGGGACTCTGCAGATCAAACTCTCGGCTCTTCTCTTGGAGCAAAAAACGGAGAAAGTCGACTGCCCCCTCTAGGAGTTGACTAAAAGCCTCTTTGCCATGGGCGCGGACAAAAGAGTCAGGGTCAGAGCCTTGCGGCAAAGAGACGACGCTCACCGCAACCCCTTTTTTCTGAAATAGGTTGCCAATTTTATAAGCGGCAGCTCTTCCTGCATCATCGCCATCTAGAGCTAAAAAAACAGTGGCAACGCCGAGGTTGATCAGCTCTTTGACGTGACCTTCTCCAAACGCTGTTCCCTGTCCTGCAACCGTGTAATCAAACCCGGCATCGATCAGACGCAACGCATCAATCTGCCCTTCGACAATGAGCGCCTCTTTTTTCTTGGCAATGGTACGTCTGGAGTAGCTAAGGCCAAATAAGACATGTGATTTTTTAAAGAGCGGAGTCTCTGAGGTGTTAATGTATTTGCCGCCCGTTGTCTCCTCTTTGAATTTACGCGCAGAAAAGCCAATCACATTGCCAAGGGCATCCCGAATCGGGAACATGATCCGATCGGAGAAAAAATCGCGCACATGGCCAGATGAGGTGGCAACAAGGAGCCCCACCTCTTCCAGAATCGGATCCGACACGCCTTGTTCCCGCATCACTTGATGGAATAAATTTCCTGGAAGCGAAAAGCCGATCTGAAATTTTTTGATAAAGGCAAGGTCCATCCCGCGCTCTACAAGATATGTGAGCGCGGGCAGCCCAACTTCTGTATGCAAAAGGCAAAAGTGGTAAAAGCGCGCAGCACTCTGCAGCGCCTGTTTCAAAAAAGTCTTACTCGTTCCGCGATGAAGCTCTTTTTCTTCCTCTTTTTCTAAAAGAACGCCGAATTTCTCAGCTAAGCTCTCAACTGCTTCCACAAAATCGAGTTTCAAATAATTCATTAAAAAGGCAATCGCATCGCCATGAACGCCGCACCCAAAGCAGTGGTAATGGGAATCGCCTTTGTGGACAATAAACGAAGGGGTCTTCTCATCGTGAAAAGGGCAGCACGCTTTATACGAGGCGCCAGATCTATGGAGCTGAATATGCGGTGAGAGAACCTCGACCAGGTCAATACGACTGCGCAACAGCTCTAAACTCTCTGTACGGTAGATAAACATAGGCGTATCATAGAAAACCTGAGCCTTGTTGGAAAGAGGAAAGGCGCGGGGCGTCTGTAAAAAAAATTTGAAATTAAAATTTAAATACGGGAGTGCTTTTTTATTCCAAAATCTGTATAATCGTTTCTAATTTTAAAACGTGTTATGTATCGCGATACAACCACAGGAGATTTTTATGGCAGCTCAAGGATCAGCTTTATCAAGAGATTATGAAAACGTGGCCGAGATTGGAAACAAGTATAACTTTCTTAAACAGACATTTGTTGGCTGGAAGTCTGAGACCATGCCACTCTCAGTGAGAAAACTGATTCAAACCCAACTTGCAGCAGATGCTGTGACACCAAGTGCAAAACTCGGCATTAATGAAAATCAGAGGCTCAAAGCTTTTTGGGCAACAACAGGCGGATTTGCCTTTACTCTCGCCACAAGAATTGTGCGCATTGCCCTTTTCACAATTTTTCTATTACCTGCAATTCTCGTTCGTTTAGGAACAGCTGTTTATTATGGAATGCCAGTTGGCGATACTTTGATTGAGCTCCTAAAAAATTATGGCGAAGAGCTAGCAGATGGCGGCATAACAATTGCCTGCTTGGGGCTTGGAGTGGCCAAAACAATTTACCCAAAAGCCTTTACTGACGCGACAAGAGCTCTTGCAACTTATTATTTACAACGTGCTGATAGACGCAGAGACTTTGCAACGGATGAAGCCACAGACAAAGCGGGGCACACCCAAGATGTTCAAGATGCTAAAACGCGACGACAAGGATATGATCCTGTAGCACGCGAACTAAAACGGTATGTTCAACCGCACAGACAACCCGTAGAAGCACCCTAACCATACAAAGGGATTGTCATGGCAGCCACTCTACCCGTCAACTACGCAGCTCAAGGCCGTACGTATAGCTTGTGCGCGCTCTCATTTGCCTTTCTTGCTGATGACGTGGCCCCAGCAATTAAGAGCGCAGCACGCGGGGCTGTATCTGGGATCGTTGGCTCAGGCCAGGAGCTACTCTCCTATGGAGAGAGCGGTTTATACGAAACAAAAAAGGTCATTCTTCTGAAAATTCCAGAAATTGCACAGGAGCTTTCGATCATCCCTCGAACGCTCCTTCTCCCCATTGTGGAAGAGATTGGAGACTCTTTCAAAACGGCACTACAAGAACTTTGTAAATACACCTTGACCGCGTGGAGCTGGACAAAAGAGGCTTGCGTACTTCTCTGGCAAGGCCTAATCTATCCCCTACTTGCAGAGATTGGATCCACCCTTTTTTCAGGGGCAATGCAAGCCCTCTCATGTATTGTTTTCTGCTACGATGTACTAAAAGAGACGGCACAACTTGCCTACCATATTATTGCCCCTTTTGTCGAAGAACTTCTCTCATCGCTCTACTCAGGCGCGAGCGAGGCTCTTAAAGGCGTCATTTTCGGACTTGGTGCAGCAGGCCAGGCACTCTCTATTCCAGCACCCATCGCCTATAGTTTCGCACAAGAAGTTGTCTCTACCCTTCCACCTGCAGGATATGAACTAGCAAAGGCCGTCCGCCTCATCACAGCAAGCAGCAAGGAAGCGCTACTCACCACCTACCATGTGACAGGCTCCCTCTTAAAAGAGCTCCGCTCCGACACTATAACCGGTATCCAGGAACTTGCAAAAGGAGCCCTCCACCTTGGCTCCATTTTTCAAGAAATGGCACAGCTTGCAGGCAACTCACCTCTACGCGCCCTGCTTCTTGAAATTGCCTCGGACTGCAGATCTGGCGCTGGTGAAATTTTAAAAGTGGCCGCTTTAAGTCTGCCCGCTTTTCTAGAAGTAACCTTGTACTTAAAAGAGCTTCTTGTCTCAATCGGAGATGAGCTTCTCTCAACCCTCAAAAGTGGCTTTTCTGAAGCAAAAAAAGCTCTTGTTTTCGCAGCTCTTGCCGTGTTAGAAGCAGCGATCGTTGTAAAAAATTTAGCTCAAGACCTGGGACAAGAGGTAGCCTCTTCTGTCACAAGCGGCCTTGAAGAGACAGTAAAAGCTCTAATTTTTGCCTACACGGCTTTAGACGAAGCAACCCTCTACCCACGCAGCTTTGTCTCTGCTTTGGCACAAGAGCTCTTTTCCAGTATCCCTTCCGGCGCCTCTGAAACGGCAAAAGCCTTTACAACAATTCTTGCCACAATCAATGAGGGAACACTCATCCCTCGCACAATACTCTACGCCTTATTAACAGAGCTGACACAAGACATTCTCTCAGGCGCCCACGAACTTCTCAAAAGCGCCATCCAGGTTTCCACCTTGGCAGCTGAAACCCTGCGCATCCCAGCATTCGTCGCCCTTGCTTCAGGTCAAGAGCTTCTCTCCTATTCTGTATCGGGATTCTACGAAACAGGCAAAGGGCTACAGGTCGCTCTGAATGCGCTTAAAGAAAGTGCAACGCTTATCGTCTCCGGAGCCTCCCCTCTCCTCTCAGAAGTTGCCTCTGACTTAAAATCTGCTCAAGGAGAATTGCGCAATGCAGGTGACTTTGTCGCACATAATGTCGGCGCAGCTTTATATGACATCACACTTGCTCCCATCGGGAACAAATTCAGCGGGCTCATTGAAGAGGGCCGTCGGATAAGAGCCCTCAGGGCTGCAGCGCGCGCATAGCGTTTCGATAATTAAGCAGCTGAATCTTTCCAATTCTCTGCTCAACCTCTCCGGTATAAATCAGAAAAGCTTCTGGAGATCTTGTTTCTACAAGCTCTTGAAAAAAGTGTAATTTCTGTGTGAACTCAGACTGGTATGTTTTCGATGACTTAATTTCGATCGGGACAAGGATGTTGCCGATTTTATAGATCAGATCAATTTCATTTTTTTGCACATCGCGATAATAAAAAAGACTAGGATCCAGCCCTTGGTTGAGCAGATGTTTTTTCAATTCGAGAATAACCGCATTTTCAAAGAGATGACCACGCAGCGGATCACGAAAAAGCTGTATTTCATTCTGAATACCGAGCAAATAAACAGCGAGGCCCACATCATTAAAATAGAGCTTTGGTGACTTAATGACTCGTTTACCAAAATTCTCAAAATAAGGGGGCAGGCGAAAAACAATAAAAGAGGCTTCTAAGATCGAAATCCACTCTTTAACCGTATGAGAAGAGAGCCCCACCTCTCCCCCAATCTCTTCCATATTCAGGATCTGTCCAATACGCCCGGCCAAAATCTGAACAAACCGCTCAAACTGAAGCAGATCCTTAACTTTAATCTGTTGACGTAAATCGCGCTCAACGTAAGTCTGAAAATAGTTGCGATACGCCTTTGTTGGGTCAAGTGTATCTTGGTAAATCCGCGGATAGCCTCCTTTAAGCATCCAACTATCGACAGGCAGAACAAAACCGGCTAGCTCAATCTCTTTCAAGGTCATCGGTAAAAGAGTGAGTAGAGCTGTTCTTCCAGCAAGTGACTGAGAAACAGCCTCTTGTAATTCAAGCTGATGACTTCCCGTTAAAATAAAAAGTCCTTTCCGCTTGTCTTGATCAACAAGCGGCTGGATATAGGAGAGAAGCTCTGGCACCCGTTGAATCTCATCGAGAATCGCCCCATCGGGAAACTGCTCAAGGAAACCGCGCGGGTCGGTAAGCGCAAGAGAGCGCACATCAGGAAACTCAAGATTTGCATACTTTTTATTCGGAAAAGCATACTGAACAAGGGTTGTTTTACCAGATTGCCTTGGGCCCAGCAAAGTAACAACAGGATACTGCTTTGCAAGCTCTTGAATCTCAGTCTCAATCTCTCTTTTAAACACAATTTTTACTCATTTGAAGTTCAACTTCATTTTAGTCAAAAGCCGCTTTTAAAGAAAGAATCGAGTCACAGATTCCCAAGTCTATTTTTCTCTATTTGTTCTGGAGGCTTACCTTGGAGTGTGTATTCAGCATATTGATGGATCAACTTAGCGACAACAGCTGTCCAGCCGGTTTGGCAGCTGGCCCCAAGCCCGGCTCCATTATCTCCATGAAAATACTCGTGAAAAAGAATGTAGTCGCGAAAGTGAGGGTCTGTTTGGAATTTTTCAATTCCTCCATAGACAGGCCTGCGCCCATTTTCATCTTTTAAAAAGATCTTGATGAGCCTGAGCGATAAATCTTGTGCAACATCCCACAGCGACACCTGACAGCCTGATCCTGTGGGGTATTCTACTTTAAAATCATCTCCGAGGAAATAATGAAATTTTTGTAGCGACTCTATCAAAAGAAAATTGAGCGGGAACCAGACGGGGCCTCTCCAATTCGAATTACCTCCAAAAAGAGCTGTTGTCGACTCAGCAGGCTCATAATCGAGACGAAAGACTTGTCCTTTAAGCTCTAAAACGAAAGGGTGCGTCTCTAATTCTTTGGACAGAGAGCGAATCCCGTAGGGGCTTAAGAGTGTTGTTTCATCTAGAACCTTTTCTAAAATACGGCGCACTTTATCTGGACTGACTAGAGAAATAAGAAGAGGCTTATTAAGATCCATCTGCTTTAATGTGATAATCTTTTTGACAAGATCTGCCCGATTATCGAGAATCCACTGAAATCTCTTTCGATATTCAAAAAAGGGATGATTTGTAGAAATATCACTTGTCGCAATCGCATAAAGAGGCATCACTCCAATGATCGTATTCATCTTCATTTGAATCCTTCGGCCATTGGGTAGAATGAGTATCCCATAATAAAATCCTTTTTCTTCATCCCAAAGACCATTATTTTCTCCATCGATGTTATTCATCGCATCCGCAATGGAAAGAAAGTGTTCAAAAAACTTCGTCGCCATCGCTTCGTAAACAGGGTTTTTGATCGCAAGTTCTAAAGCGATCTGTAAGAGATTAAGCGCATACATCGCCATCCACGCTGTTCCATCGGCTTGACAAAGAACGCCTCCAGTAGAAGACCCTATATGAGTCCGATCAAAAGCGCCGATATTGTCCAGACCGAGAAATCCTCCCTCAAAAATATTGCGTCCCTGAGCATCTTTTCGATTCACCCACCAAGTGAAATTCAAAGAGAGTTTTTGAAACATTGTCTCCAAAAAAGCTTCATCTTTACGCCCTGTTATATTCATCTCAATCTGATAGATCCGCATCGCAGCCCACGCATGAACAGGAGGGTTGACATCGCCAAAATCCCATTCATACGCAGGCAGCTGTCCATTGGGGTGCATGTACCACTCTGTGACAAGAAGAAGCATCTGCTGCTTTGCAAATTCAGGATCAATCGGAGCAAAAGTCACGGCATGAAAAGCCAAATCCCAAGCAGCAAACCACGGATACTCCCACTTGTCTGGCATAGAAAAAATATCGGCCGCATCTAAGGTTTCCCAGTGGCTGTTCCTACCCTTTTTTCTTCCCTCTTGAGGCGATGGGCATCCTGGATCTCCATGGAGCCACTTGTGAACATTGTAATGGTAATACTGTTTATTCCATAAAAGACCTGCAAAAGCTTGGCGCTGCACATTTTTCATATCTTGAGGCAGAGAAAAAGGGGTTACTTTATTGTAAAAAGCGTCCGCCTCTTCTTTACGCTTAGCAAAAATAAGATCAAAATCTGCTCCTAAAGGATCCCCGATAAGGTTATCTGACCGAAGCCGCAGCTTCACAACAGCCGTCTCTTGCCCAGGTATTGAAAGAATGTGGTGAAAGGCAGATTTTGTCCCAACGCGCGCTGGATTCACCGCATCTTTATGACCAAAAATCACATATTCATTAAATGCATCTTTGACATACGGAGAGTGATTAGCAACTCCAAAAAGACGCTCATTATTTGTCTCATTCTCTGTAAAAAGCACTGCATTGGGTCCATCGGAATAGAGGTAATAAGAGCCGAGTTTGTCATGAGTTGCTTCGATGATTTGCGTAGAGCCTTTTTTTGATTTTAATTTTAAAGAATGCTTTTTACTAAAAGAGTCCCAGCTCCACGTGTTTCGAAACCATAAAGTCGGAAGAAGGTGCACAGGCGCCAGGTGAGAGCCGCGATTGGCAACCGTAATTTTGATCAGTAGATCTTCTGGAGAGGCTTTTGCATATTCGATAAAAACATCAAAATAAGAATCTTCATCAAAAATTTTTGTGTCCAGAAGCTCATACTCGAACTCTTTTTTTGACCTTTTGCGATTTTCTCGAACTAAATCTTCATACGGATAAGCTTGCTGAGGGTATTTATAGAGATACTTCATGTACGTATGAGTTGGGACATTATCTAGATAAAAATAATACTCCTTAACATCCTCGCCATGATTTCCTTCGTTGCCTGTTAATCCAAAGAGTCTCTCTTTTAAAATCGGATCTTTTTCATTCCATAAAGAAAGAGAAAAACAGAGGAGCTGCTGGTCATCGGAAATCCCTGCAATGCCATCTTCTCCCCAACGATATGCCCTAGATCGCGCGTGATCGTGAGGAAAATAATCCCACGCAGTGCCTCCAGGACTATAGTCTTCCCTGACAGTCCCCCACTGTCTTTCACTCAGATAGGGACCCCATTTACGCCAAGGAAGTTCTCCCTGGCGTGCCTCTTCAAGTCTTTTTTCCTCTTCTGTGATCATAGGCCTGGACTTTGGTGCATCATACCACCATCGACAAAAACGGTTGTCCCTGTCATATAAGACGCTCCATCACCCGCCAAAAAGGCGACAACAGATGCAATCTCTTCAGGTCGTGCCATACGGCCAAGAGGGATTGCTGCGTCAAGCTTCTGCATGAGCGTCTGATCCTTCATCGTAGAGAGATTGATCGGGGTCGCTACAGCACCGGGGCCAAGCCCTGTGACTAAAATCCCATGCTGTGCAAGTTCAAGAGCTGATGTTCGCGTCAGCATCCTGATCCCTCCCTTGGATAGACAGTAAGCAGTATTTCCCGGCATCGGCCAATCCTCATGTACCGACGTGATGTTGATGATGCGCCCTCCCTTGCCCTGCCGTATCATCTGCTTAGCTGCAATCTGCGTTCCAAAAAAAGCACTTTTTAAATTGACCTCCATCACTTTTTCATACTGTTTTTCGGTTGTATCAAGAACGGAGGTTCTCGTTTCAATTCCTGCATTGTTAACCATGATATCTACTGCCCCAAACTCTCTGACCGCTGCGTCTATCAACAATTGAATAGATTCTACCTGGCTCACATCTGCATTGACTCCTATCGCTCGATCTCCTAAAGCTAAAATCTTCTTCTGAAGTGCATCCGTTGCCTCTCTGTGAGCGATATAATCGATCACAATATTAGCGCCCTGTTTTGCAAGCTCAAGAACGATTGCAGCACCAATTCCACTATTGCCGCCTGTCACAACGGCCACTTTTCCTTTAAGACTCATATAATCACCTCGTCTCCCCTTCATAACTGACTACTGTCTTGCTAACAAGAAATTTATTGAAAAATAGAAGGAAAAAAGACAAAGATGAAACAAGAACCTAAGGATTTTTTTCATGCGTTGGATCGTATTATTATCCCTTACCTGGGCTCTCAATGCTGTAGAAAATCCTCCTGCCTATCAGCCAGATGCGTCTGTGCAGCTGCCGCTTCAGGTCTATGACGACTCTTTTGCAAAAATTTTAGGAGAAAAACCACAACTTGTCCATTTAGCCGACAGCTTTGGATTTACTGAAGGCCCTGTTTACTTCTCAGATAGCGCAAACAGCGATTTAGGCTATCTGATCTTCACAGACCAGCTGAGGCAAAACATCAATATGATTCGCTGGTTTGGATTAAACCCCTTTAATCAGATTACTTCTCTTTCCTTTAGCGCTCCCGCACTATTTCGTCACCCCTCTAGCATTGCAGATGGACAAACAGCCGATTTAGAAGGACGCCTGCTGACTGCTGAGACAACCGGCAGGAGAGTCTCCATTACCGAAGCTGACGGAACAGTACGCACCTTAGTGGGCAGCTACCAAGGGAAACCTCTCAATTCTCCAAATGATCTGGTTGTGAAATCAGACGGGAGCGTCTGGTTCACAGACCCCTCTTACGGCTGCTTTCAGTTTCCTCAAGAATGTTACTTGCCAAAC
Organism: Chlamydiota bacterium; assembly: GCA_013287705.1. GTDB lineage: Bacteria > Chlamydiota > Chlamydiia > Chlamydiales > Rhabdochlamydiaceae > JABDDH01. The sequence goes on from JABDDH010000002.1 coordinate 23,250, forward strand.
AATGTTTATCGATTTGACCCAAAAACGAAAAGTTTAAGCGTTGTGACAGGTGAGTTGGAGATGCCAAATGGCATTGCATTTTCTCCTGATGAGACAATTCTTTATGTGATTGATAGTGCAGCCATTCAAGCGCCAAAAACTGATTACAAAAATAAACCCCATGCAATTTATGCGTTTGATGTGAACCCAGACGGGAAAAGTGTGAGCGGGAAGAGATTGTTTACTGTTGTTTCTCCGGGATTTCCTGATGGGATGCGGCTGGATCATGACGGAAATATCTTTGTGGGAGCCTTAGATGGCGTTCAAGTCTTTAACCCCCAAGGAAAAATGATTGGAAAAATTTTACTTCCAAAAGAGACTGCCAACCTAACCTTTGGAGGCAAAGAGAATAACGTCTTGTTTATCTGCTCCTCCAATTCTATTTGGGCAATACAGCTTAACACATATGGCGCGAAACCTGTTCCTGTTCTAACCAAGAAAAAATGATAAAAGGAAAAATCGTCACACTCTATCTCATTGGCCTCATTCAAGGCATCTCCTTTACTCTGATTCCCGGCGCCTCCGCATTTCTTGTTTCACCTAACGGCTTTCACCTCACCTCGATTCAATACGGACAGCTTTTTGTTCCAATGATTTTGCTTTCGATTATTGCCTCCTTTTTTGGAGGTCTCTTTGCTAAAAAATGGGGAATCCGACGCGTCTCTGTTTTTAGCGGATTCCTGAATTTTGTATCGATGATCCTCTTTGCTCTCTCAGTCTTTTATTTAGAAAACGGGTTCTTCCCTCTCCTTATTTGTCTCTTTTTCTTAGGAGCTGGATTTGGGGCAAATCTTGCCACCTTAAATAGTTATGTCATTAATTTTTTCCCAAAAAAGTCAAGCGCTGCCTTAACGGCTTTGCATGCAACTCTCGGAAGTGGAACAGCAATTGGACCCCTTCTCTTTCAATTCTCATTGGACGTACTATATTGGTGGATTGCGCCGCTCTTTTTAGCCTCTATTTATCTCATCCTCATTTACTTTACGTGGAAATTCTTCCCTCTCAATTTAAATCTTCCAAAAAACACATCGGGAACACTTTCTAAAAGAGTCTACTTATTTGCTTTGATTGCTCTACTCTATGGAATTTGTGAGACAGCTTTTGGGAACTGGACCATTCTATTTCTTAAAACAACAAAGGGCTTTGTTGCTGAAAAAGCCTCTTTCAGCCTCTCTCTTTTTTGGGCGTCCGTAACTTTAGGAAGGATCTTCGCTGCACTTTTTGCTCTCCGTATTTCTCCCTATCTCATCTATTTTTCCATCAGCCTCATCTTTATCGCCTCACTCCTGTTACTTGACTTCAGCAATTTTCTCTTCCTGTCATTTCTTATTGCAGGCCTTGGCTGTTCCGCCTTTTTGCCACTGACAGTCTCACTCGGACAAAAGCAAGACTTGCCTCGCGCTGAAATGATTTCGGGGCTCATTATAGCGGTTTATATGTCTGGATATGGAGTTTCAGCTTACGGAATCGGCTGGATCCAAACAGCATTTGACTTTCAGCTCTCTTCTCTTTTTTTCTACCTGCTCATTCCTTCTACCGCTCTAATACTACTCACAACGATTGTTTCGATAAGACCTTCTTTTAGGGTAGGAAAAAATCTTTGAATCCTCTACATGTGGATTTATGAACTACGACATCATTATTATCGGCTCTGGCGCAGGGGGAGGCACTCTTGCGCGTCATTTAGCACCTTCCGGGAAAAAGATTTTAATCCTTGAACGAGGAGATTTTTTAAAACGGGAGCCCGAAAATTGGAATGTGCGCTCCGTCTTTATAGAAAATCGTTACGTCTCTCCTGACACCTGGTATGACAAAAAGGGAAAAGGCTTTCAGCCTCAGGTCCACTATTTCGTTGGAGGCGCAACCAAAATGTACGGCGCGGCTCTATATCGGCTGAGAAAAGAAGATTTTGAAGAACTGCCTCACTATGATGGAATTTCGCCTGCCTGGCCAGTCCGTTATGAAGAGTTTGAGCCTTACTACACAAAAGCCGAAGAGATGTATCAGGTGCACGGATTAAGAGGGGCAGATCCCACAGAACCCTTTTCAAGCGCCCCTTACCCTTATCCTTTTGTCTCTCATGAACCGAGAATTCAGAAGCTCTATGACGATTTAAAAAAAGCAGGCTATAATCCTTTTCCAGCCCCCTGCGGTATCATGCTCAATGAAAAAGATATGGCTTTTGGCCGTTGCGTTCGGTGCAACACATGTGATGGGTTCCCCTGTCTTGTGCAAGCAAAATCTGATGCTGAAGTCATTGGCATTCGTCCGGCACTAAAGCATCCCAATGTGACGTTGATCCGCAATGCTAAAGTCACTCGATTAGAGACAAACCCTTTAGGGACCTCCGTAACTCAGGTGGTAGCCCAGATCAACGGGCAGACAGAACTATTTCGAGGAAATATTGTCGTTGTCTCTTGTGGTGCTGCCAATTCTGCACAACTTCTCCTCATGTCAGCAAATGAACATCACCCCAACGGTCTTGCTAACAGCTCCGACCAGGTAGGGCGCAACTACATGTTCCACAATAGTCAGGCAGTTCTAGCCTTTTCGCGCGAGCCCAATTTAACCCATTTCCAAAAGACAGTCGCTCTCAATGATTTTTACTTTGGCATGGAAGGATTTAATTATCCGATGGGCAATATTCAAATGATTGGTAAAACGATGGGAGCTATGTTTAGAGGAGAAAAGCCTCTTTTGACCGCTCTTGTCCCAGATAGAACACTTGATTTTATGGCGCGTCACACAGTTGATTTCTGGCTCTGTACCGAAGATCTACCAATGCCAGACAATAGGATAACCGTTGATAAACAGGGAAATATTACCTTAACCTACACGCCAAATAATCAGGTGCCAGCAAAAAAGCTCTATCACAAACTCAAATCGATGCTGGGTCACCTCGGAATGTATTCCAACCATCTCATCCCTCATCAAGCTTACTTAAAAACATCAATTCCCATTGCAGGGGTCGGTCACCAAGCAGGAACCTGTCGATTTGGAACCGATCCTAAGACCTCTGTCCTCGATCCTCTCTGCAAAGCCCACGATCTTGACAACCTCTACGTTGTTGACACAAGCTTTTTTCCCAGTATCGGAGCGGTCAATCCCTCGCTGACTGCCATGGCCAATGCACTCCGTGTCGGCGACCATCTCTTAAAAAGATTGTAGCCTAGAAAAAAATCGAGCAACTGTGTAGAATTAGCCGGTATGGTCGACCTATTTCCCCAATCTTCTGCACAGCCTGATCTTCAAAATCGTGTCTCTAAAGAGCTACACGATCCCGCCCTTTCTCATCTACGCGAAGAGATTAAGCAGGTGATGCTCCCCTTACTGATCCGAATCTTTGAGCTGAAGGCGGCAGCTGCGCAGGCAACAGCCTCGCCGTCGCGTCTGATCCAAGCAAAACAAGAACCGATTGATCAGATAGCCGAGAAGCTCCAACAACTTCTTAAAGACCTCCACTTACTCGGCCTTTTTTGCCAGAGCGCAGCTGTACAGGCAACAAAAGCTCTTGATGAAATTAACAAGGAGACCCCATGTCCGCCTCCCCTATGATGCTCCAGTGGCAGCGCTGTAAAGAAAAGGCACAAGGCGCCCTTCTACTCTTTCGCCTTGGCGATTTTTATGAAGCATTTCATGAAGACGCAAGCCTTCTATCACAAGCAGTTAACGTCACATTGACCAGACGCCAAGACGTCCCTATGAGCGGCATCCCGTTTCACACCTGTGAAGCCTATATCGATAAGCTTGTAACGCTCGGCTTTCGCGTAGCAATTGCTGAACAGATCACAGACCCGGCTGCCGCTAAAGGACTTGTCACACGCGAAGTTGTCCGCATCATCACACGTGGCAGCGTGATTAACTCTTCACTTCTTGTAGAAAAAAATAATAACTTCATCGCAAGTGTAGATCTTGTCAATACAACTTATGGCATTGCGCTTTTAGATCTGACAACTGCCGATTTTCGCACCCAAGCAGTGGAAAGTTTTGATGAACTCGTGGACGCTCTTTCACGTGCCCGTCCGAGTGAAATCATCTGCTCAGAAAAATGTCATAAAAAGGGAGCTCTTCCGGGTCACCCACAAGTTAAAAGCCAGGAGCTCTTTGACCACAATCTCTGTATTACAAGGATCAAAAACCAGTTCCAGGTCCACTCCCTTAACTCACTTGGCCTTCAGGGGAAAGTAGCAGAGATTAATGCAGCAGGCTCGCTCCTGAGCTATATTCAAGATGAGCTGCGTCTATCGACCAAACACATCATGGAACTCAAAGAGGAGGCGCTCTCCTCTTATATGCTCATTGATATGGCAACAAAACGACAGCTAGAGCTTGTAGAATCGCTCCACGACGGCAAAACTCTTCTAGAAGTTCTTGATAAAACTGTCACTCCGATGGGAGGAAGACTATTTAAACAGTGGCTTCTCCACCCCCTCCTCTCGGTCGAGGCTATTGTAGAGCGCCAAGATGCAGTTCAAGAGCTCTTTACCTACCCCCACCTCCCCTCAATTTTGCAAGAAGTGCGCGATCTGGAGCGGCTCCTGATGCGTGTCGAGACAGGCTACGCAACACCCAAAGACCTCCTCCCTTTACGCCTCTCGCTTGAAGGGGCGTGGAAAGCAAGAGAAACATTGATCAGATGCACCTCTTCTCTACTCAAGCGGGAGCAAGAATCTATTGCTGACTTTTCTCCCCTATGCCAGGAGCTGAAAAGAGCCCTTTCTGATGATCTACCTGTGAAACTCAATGAAGGCGGAATCTTTCAGAATGGGTACAACCAGAGGCTCGATGAGCTCCGCAGTTTTCAGCAAGAGAGCCACAGCTGGATTGCCCAGTATCAGACCCAGTTACGCGAAGAGACAGGGATCCGCACATTAAAAATCGGCTACACGCGCGGCTTTGGCTACTACATCGAAGTGAGTCGCGCTCAAGTAGATAAGATGCCAGCCCATATCGAAAAAAAACAGACGCTGACAAACGTCGAGCGCTTCATTACGCCAGCTCTTAAAGAGTATGAGTATCGCCTTGCCACAACAGAAGAAGAGATTATCGCACTAGAGCTTGAGCTTTTCCAACACATATGTGACAGGCTCATCTTCAATGGGCTCCATATTCGCAAAACCGCACAAGCAATTGGCACGATTGACTGCCTAATGGCACTCTCTCTTCTTGCGACCCTCAATAACTACGTGCGCCCCATTGTCGACACAAGCGATCATCTTGAGATCAGAGGAGGGCGCCACCCTGTCATCGAACAGACACTCGGAAGCGCGACATTCATCCCCAACAGCCTCCTCCTCAATACTGAAGAGCGGCTGATGTTAATTACAGGTCCGAATATGGCGGGTAAGTCGACCTTTATCCGCCAAGTGGGACTTATCGCGATTATGGCTCAGATGGGATCGTTTGTTCCCGCAACCTCTGCCCACATCGGTCTCATCGACAAGCTCTTTTCACGCATCGGCGCAAGCGATGACCTCGCGCGTGGCCAATCGACATTCATGGTCGAAATGACAGAGACTGCTAACATCTTACGCCATGCCACACAGAGATCTCTTATTATCCTCGATGAGATTGGAAGGGGAACTGGCACCTATGACGGCATCTCTATTGCGTGGGCAGTCGCTGAATATCTCCTCATGCAACCAGAAAAACGGGCAAAGACACTCTTTGCAACCCACTACTGGGAGCTGACAGCCCTGGAAAAAGAGATCCCCGGTGCTGTCAATTTTCACATCTCTGTTCTTGATACGGAAGAGGGAATAATCTTTTTACATAAAATCGCCCGTGGCAGTACAAATAAGAGCTACGGCATCCATGTCGCGCGCCTGGCGGGGCTACCCTATCCAGTCCTAAAGCGTGCAGAGCAGATGCTGAAACTCTTAGAACGTACCCATAAATAAATGATCGACCTCTCCCGTTTCCCAGAAGAGCCCGGCGTCTACCTGATGAAGGATGGTAAGGGGGCCGTTCTTTACATCGGCAAAGCAAAAAAACTGCGTACCAGACTCAAACAGTATTTTGTTCCGGGAAGAGATGGAAGAGCCATGGTCCCCTTCCTGACCTCTCATGTCACTCACATTGACACGATCTTAGTTCCAACAGAAGAAGAGGCACTGCTTCTTGAAAATCGCTTAATTAAGAGCCATCAACCGAAATTCAACGCTCTTCTCAAAGACGATAAGACCTTTATTAGTCTGATGATCAATAGTAAAGATCCGTGGCCACGCTTGCAACTTGTTCGTTATAAAGGCCGACCAAAAAAAGAAGGACTCTATTTCGGCCCCTATACCAATGCCCTCGCAGCAAGAGCCTCTGCAGAACATCTCTCTAAGATCTTTCCGCTGCGACAATGTTCCGATGAGGAGCTAAAGCTTCGCACACGGCCTTGTATTTTGCATGGGATTGGAAGATGTATCGCTCCGTGTGTGAATCTCTGCAGCCATACAGAGTACGATGGATTTGTTAATGAGACTATTGCCTTTTTAAAAGGAGAAGATCAGACAATTATCAGAAGGCTTAAAAAAGAGATGGAAAGTGCGTCAGAGGCGCTTGAGTTTGAAAAAGCAGGGCACCTGCTCCAAACCATCCAGCATCTAGAGTATGTAGTTGGAACGAGAAAAAAAGAGCTAAAAACCTCAAAAGACGCCTCTGATCTGATCGGCCTATATCGCGAGGCAACTAGCGTGATGGTCGTTGTTCTCTTGTTTCGCGATGGAACCCTTGTTGGATCAGAACACGATCTTTTTTCCGATATTGCCGAAGATGACACAGAACTCCTCTCCTCGTATCTGCTACAAAAATATCAGCACAAACAAGATCTGCCAAAAAAAATCTTGAGCCCAACCCCTCTTCCTAAAACTCTAGAAAAACTCCTCGGGATCCCCATAAAGCGCTCAAAAAACTCTTTAAGTCTTGTTGCTGTAAAAAATGCAGAAGCGCTCTTTAAACAAGAAAAACAGGATACGGACAAACGAGAAAAAAAGCTCCTTGACCTCTCAGATCTTTTGCACCTCAATCGCTACCCCAAACGGATCGACTGTTTCGACACCTCTAACCTCTCTTGCACAAACCCCGTTGCAGCTGTCGTCTCTTTCCTAGACGGTCTCTATGATAAAAGTCGCACACGCCTATTTAAAATAAAAAATACAAATAGAGGCGATGATTACGGGGCAATGCGTGAGACTCTTGAGCGACGCCTTCTTCGAGCAGAAAAAGAAGATGACCTCCCCGACCTGATTATCCTTGATGGGGGCAAAGGACAACTGAATATTGGAATTGAATTACTTAAAGAATTGAATATTGTCACAGTTGACCTGATTGCTCTTGCTAAAGAGTCAAGCCGCCACGATAAAGGCCTGAGTCAAGAAAAAATTTTCCTCACAACTCAAGATGCGCCGATCCTCTTAGCGCGCAACTCTCCCCTCCTCTTTCTGCTCCAGAAAATCCGCGATGAGGTCCATCGGGTGGCCATCGGCTTCCACCGCAAAAAGCGGTCCCAAAACCTCATACAGAGCGCCCTCGAAGGGATCCCTGGTATTGGACCCAAAAAAAGAGCGCTGCTTCTCGGCCACTTTGGTAGCGTCAAACGGGTCAAAGAGGCGTCCCAAGAAGAGCTTGAGCAAGTTCCAAGACTCTCTCAAAAAGAGATTGAACAGATCATCCAGTGGCGCAACACAAATCAGTAAATTTTTTACCACTTCTCTTCTTGTAAACATTTATTTGTTTGTTAAAAAACGCAATTAAAAATAATTAATCGTATTGTTAATTAAACTAACAAGTTGTATTATTTTACTAAGAACAAACAAAACAACAAGGAAAGAACAATGGCAAAGCCTACAAATCCTTTAAATGTATTTACTAATACACCGCACGAATTGCTTGCAGAAGCTTCAAGACTTGCGAATGGTAATCGACAATGCCAACAAGCAATTAGTGGAGTAGAGGAAACATTTTGTTTATTAACACCAGCTCTCGTTCAGATACAAAAACAAAATATTAATAAAATAGAAATTAACCCTATACAAGGCTTATTAAACCCACTGGTTGCTGAAATAAAACAGATCACGCCAGAAGCGGCTCAATTAGATTCAGAAAAAAGGTTAACATTTGTTCAACAAATCGTGGCTTTAGCAAATCAAATTGCTACAAAAATTTTGGGGACAAAGAACTATGACGCACAATTTTTTAGAGAGATGAATCAAGGGCTCATCCCTATAGCTCTGGATATTCAATCTTCCTTGGACAAGATTCTTCGCCCGCCAAGCGTCGTTCCCTGCCCAGCCGCTGCTGCCTACGAAGAAATGGCGGCACAGCCAACACCTGAGAAACAAGAGGAAACAATAGCTGCTGTACCAGTAGTGACAGAACCACTCCCTGCACCACAAGAAGAAGCGCCCTCCCAAGAGCCAGAACTTTTGCCTATTGCTGGATGCAGCTGGGAAAAAGATGCAAAACTTAAAACTGCTTTACAAACAACATGGAACAAAGCTTTTACACAAGCTACAGAGTTGCCAGAATCGCGCTCACGCAATGTGCTTCTTAAAGAGTTAACCCGTGTTAAAGAAGCACTTAATGGCACTTACAAACCGTATGTTTCAAGCGAGGTTCAGCGTATGACCCTAGAAGAATTGCAATACAAGATGCCAGAGGCACAACAGGCAGCGCTTCGCCCACTCCTAACAGAACTCATCGCGCAACTAGAAGCTGCTATGGAATCTGCCCTAAACACACCCCAAGCGGACCAGGCACTCTCCTTTACAGCACTCTGCATTGAGAGAATGAGTCATCTTGTAGAAGAGTTTTCAAGGTACACCCCAAAACCGACTGTTAGACAAACCGTTGCTGATACCATTGGCCTTGCGGCTATGGCACACCTTGTCTCAACAAAAAAAGAAAATGAACCAATTAGCGAAGAAGTTTTAGCCGAAAGAGGGATTCTTGTCTCTCGACAGCTGCAAATGGCTAACGAAGTGCGGGGAATGGGACCTCTTTTCAGCTCCCTAAAGGCCAGCGATGCAATCGCTCTCCAACTGCGCGCTGTCGCAGCTGAACTCAACGCACCAAAAACTGTTGCAGAAAAACCGCTCGCCGTAGAAGAAGGTCCAGGCTTTTTAGCCTCCGTTCTCGCGGACCTAGCAGTGATTGGGAACTTCTTTTCTTGGCTTGGAAGTTTGATTGCGAGCTGCTTTTCCAGCAGCTCTGAAGAGGAGTAAAAAAAGTTCTACCAGCTCGCCTTGATGATGCCCGGGATCAAGCCTTTATTGGCCATCTCGCGGAAACAGAGGCGGGAGAGTTTGAACTTGCGGAGATACCCACGGGCACGACCTGTCAATGCGCAGCGATTGCGCAGACGGACAGCTGATGAGTTGCGTGGCATTTTGTTGAGCTGAATCTGTGCGGCTAAGCGCTCTTCATCCGATTTATTCATGTCAATGACGGCAGCTTTCAGTTTCTGTCTCTTATCCCATTTCAACTGAACCATACGCTCACGCTTTTTCTGCTTTGCAATAGAAGATTTTTTTGCCATAGATTTCCGTTAAATTATTTTTTACGAGCAGGACCTTTCTGTCTCTGCTTCCGATTTGGATCTATCTTGTTAATGACGTAGACTCGCCCCTGACGTCTTACAATTTTATCCCCTTTTGTAGGGTCTGCTTTAATCGATGCTCTAACTTTCATACGATTCCTAATACTTGTTCTATCAAAAGCAGTGTTATACAAGATCTTGGCCTTTCTATGCAAGAGTTGATTTTTCTTGTTGCCGATTTTGAACATTTATCCTATACTGGAGACGTAAAAATTAAATTGATACCACTTTTTAAGGGATGAACAATGAAACGCACCTATCAGCCGAGCAAAAAGAAAAGACAAACAACCTGCGGATTCCGCAAGCGCATGAAGACAAAAGACGGCCGCAAAATCATCAATCGCAGAAGAAGATCGGGCAGAGTAGCGTTGACGACCGCCTAAGACTTCCGAAAAGCGCCCGTCTTCTCTCTAGAGATCAGTTTCGCAGCCTTCAGAGGTCCGGTTGTCAATGGGCGGGAAGTCTGATCTTTGTTCAATACAGAGAAGGGCGCTCCTCGATGCCTAAACTTGGGCTGACTGTTTCGCGCAAGTATGGGAAAGCCCATATGCGTAATCGCTTTAAACGTGTTGTACGCGAAGCCTTTCGCCAGCTCCTCCCCTCTCTTCCCATAGGCATTGAGTTAAATATTTTACCAAGGACACCACACTCTAATCCCCCAACAAGCGCCGCTATTTTAATCGAACTGGAAAAACTTCTATGTGTTCTGCATTAAATGAAGAACAAAAACGGGCCGTCCAGACAACAGAGAAGCGTCTCTTAATTCTCGCAGGCGCAGGAAGTGGCAAAACAAGCGTTCTTGTCCACAGAATCGCCCACCTCATTGAAAAAGGAGTCCCTCCATCAGCTATCTTAGGGCTTACCTTTACAAATAAAGCCGCCAAAGAGATGCGAGAGCGCGTCGCAAAAAAAGTCTCAAAAGAGGCATCAAAGGCCGTAACTCTTTCAACATTTCATAGCTTCTGTATGCAGATTCTACGCAAAGAGATCCACCGCCTGGGCTATACACGAGAATTTAGTCTTTATGGAGAGCGGGAAATCAAGCGTCTGGTAACAGAACTCGCACGCAACCTTTTAGAGCATGAAGGAGACCTCCCTTCGCTTGAAAAGAGTCTTGAGCTGATCTCGGGGGCAAAAAATCGTGGGGAAAAAGAACTCACAGGCTCTTCCCAAATCACACAAGAGCTCTTTGCTCACCTAGAGAGCTGCATGCGCGCCTATAATGCCGTCGATTTTGACTCTCTTTTGTCTCTTACAGTACAACTCTTTGAACAGTTTCCAGATCTTTTGGAAACCTATCAAGAACAGTACCGCTATATCATGATCGATGAGTACCAAGATACCAATCCGATTCAATATCGGCTGGCGTCGCTACTTTCTGCAAAATACAACAACCTATGCGTTGTCGGCGATGATGACCAGTCGATCTACGGCTGGCGCGGCGCTGAAATTCGCCACATCCTACAATTTTCTGCAGATACAACGATTAAACTCGAACAGAACTACAGATCAACCCCAACGATCTTAAAGGCTGCAAATGGGCTGATTGCTCACAATGTTGAGCGCCACAACAAAAACCTCTGGAGCCAAAAGGAATCTGGTGAAAAGATCCAACTCTTCTGTGCCCCATCAGAAGTAGAAGAGGCGGAAGCTTGCGTCCACAGGATTATTAAGCTCTGCAAAAAAGAGAATCTCCGCTGGAATGAGTGTGCCATCCTCTACCGCTCAAACCTTCTAACACAAGCCTTTGAACAAGCATTGATGCAAGCTTGCTGGGAAAAAAATGGGCAGTGGATGCGCGGGGTCCCGTATAAGATCTTTGGCGGAACAGAGTTTTACGAAAGGAGTGAAATCAAGGATCTCCTCGCTTATTTAAGGGTGATCACAAATCCAGACGATCAAGAGGCGCTTTTGCGCATTATCAACGTCCCAAGACGCGGCATCTCTGATAAGACCTTAGACTGCCTGACGCAGATCAACCGCACAGAAGGGATATCTTTGTTTTCTGTTCTCAAGCGCTTTGCAACAGAAAAGCAGACTCTATTGCAAGAACGCGCCGTCCACTCCATTGCGCAATTTGTCGAGCTCATTGAAAAAGCCCAAGAAAAATTCAAACCTCAAAGACTCAAAGAGAGTCTTGAGTGGCTCATCCAAACTATTGACTACACAAGAGCCATTCAAGAGGAGGTAAAGAGTGAAAAGATGCGCGCCTTTAAACAAGAAAATGTCACCCAATTTGTCACAAGTCTTGATGCGTATGAAAAAGAGGAAAATGACGGCTCTTTGCATCAATTTCTAATGAACTCTACATTGAATCAAGAGAGCCCCTTTGCGCATAAAAACCTCTCAGAGGACCGGGTTAATTTAATGACATTTCACAGTGCAAAAGGGCTTGAATTCCCCGCCTGCTTCCTCATCGGCCTGGAAGACCATCTCATTCCCCATGAAAAGAGCCTCTCTGAAACGGGTGTTGAAGAAGAGCGTAGACTCCTCTATGTCGCCATCACAAGAGCCAAACGCTTTCTCACCTTAAGCATGGCCCAAACGCGCAAACGCATGGGCAAATCCACCCCCTCAACCCCCTCCCGATTCCTCTTTGAAATTCCCCAAGAGCTCATTCAGATCTCGTCCTGGAAAGATATTTAACTTATGAATCTTTCGCTGCAAGTCCGAGCAGTAAATCCTCTTCACGCATTTTTGGCACAAGTTCTTCTAATTGGTCTACTGCCAGCGCAACTTCAAAGATTCCGTATACTGCTATGCGGCCACTTAACACAAGTTTTGTAGACATATCTGTATACTCAGAGATGCGCGCCATAACTGGAAAATTTTCAGGCTCTCCCTTACCTGGGTATTTCCCAAATTTAAGTGCCAGCTCTTCAGAAGTTGGGAGTCGTAAAGTAGACCCGTCACAACCAATCAGACGAAAGCCTCTCCAGAGACCAGCTTTAGGAGCTGCAGTATAATTCACTTTTGGAAGATTTTGCAGAAACTCGACTTTGCAACTTTTTGGGACCGCCTGCCTCGTCTATTTGCTCTTGGCCGTTTGGCCATAGGTCAAACGGCCAAGAGCAAATAGACGAGGCAGGCGGTCCCAAAAAGTTGCAAGGTCGAGAGAGAAGTAAATATTTTTATATGCAATTTAAAATTGATGATCGAAGGGGGAAGAGCCGGTTGGTAACCCTTTTGCCCATCCTCGCTAAATCTGAGACTGAAGATAAGCGATTGTCTGGGCAAGTTCCGGCTTTGCGGGCTCTGGCGCTTGGAGGTAGGATATCTCTGCATATTTCAGCGCCCGAGCCGCTTCGTCACGACTAAAGAGAAACTGTGCAATGAGCCAGTTGATCTGCCAGCTCTCTTCGGGATCTTGAAACTGTTCAATGTATCTGATCAGAGGACGAATCACCTCTTTTAAGGAGCCTTTTTTATTTAGTTTAGAGCGATTTTTTTCAAAATCTAAGAGAGCAAGCTTCAGATGAGTCCCCAATTCGTTTGTCGGATCTTTCTCTTCAATTTTTTTGCGCAAAAAGACGACTTCTTTATCTTTTACACGCCTTTCTTGAAGAAGCAGAGAATACTGCTCAATTAAAAAAAAGAGTGAGCGATCTCCTTTAAGCCCAACTTCTAAAATCCTCCTTTGATCCTCAAAGCGCACAAGTTTTTTTGCGACAAGAAAAAAAGATTCAAGTTCCGATTCTTCTAAAAGGCTTATATCTCCTTGTAGCGCAGATGTCAGCTTTTGATAGTCGGCGTATAACTCTACTATTTGTGTCACAAAATAACTGGGGGTTGATGGCCGATAATCCACTCGCGCCATCTCCTCTCCCTCTGGATTGAGCAAAAGAAGTAAAGGCGCCTTTTCCACATGAAAAACTTCAGGGGTATCACTAAAAACAAGAAGAAACTTTCCCTGCAAAGGCTGTATAAATAGAGGATTATTTAAAATGTCTGCGCAGATCTTCTCTGACCATGGACAGTCATGGTTGTTGATCAGCGCAAGCAAAATCGGCTTCTGATCAATTTGAGACAACTTCTTTGTTTTCTGGAAATCATCACTCCAATAGCGTAAACTGGGCAAGAGAGGAGGCATCTCCTCGATCTCAACAAAAGGATCGACAGCTAAGAGATGTGTTGAGATAAAGATTGCTAACAGAAGAAACCCGCACCTCGACTTTGCAACTTTTTGGGCTTGACGGCCTCGAGATATTTGTTCTTGGCGCTGTTTATTTTCTAAGGAAGGGGTTAAAAAACCCTTCCTTAGAAAATAAACAGCTGAGTTTGGTCGTAGGCCAAACGGCCAAGAGCAAATAGACGAGGCAAGCGGTCCCAAAAAGTTGCAAAGTCGAGTGTACATACTTTACCATATAGAAAATGTTTCAATTTCCTCCTACTCTTATTTTGCGTCATAGACGAGAAAATCTAAAAAAATGCTCCCTTACAGGGCTAGAAGGACGCCCTGACATGCGTTTTTTCACCTACCCTGACGCTCAGTTACCCGACCTTTCTAACTATATTCTGCTCACGCTCGGGGCCCCTCCACTCTCCTGTGCAGATTCTCATTTGGGAATCGTGCTCGTTGACGGGACATGGCGCTATGCAGAGAAGATGGTTCAATCGCTCTATGTAGCGGAAGCAACAAAAAGACCACAAAAGGCCCTCGAACGCAGCCTGCCCCCGCTCTGTACAACCGCCTATCCAAGAAAGCCTAACCCAGAAGGGGGCCTCGCTTCAGTCGAAGCACTCTTTTACGCCTACAAAATCCTTGGACGTACAACAGACGGAATCCTTGACCACTACTACTTTCGTGAAAATTTTTTAAACAATTTTCCTAATAGACTTTTTCCATAAATTTCTCTATCCTAATGGCTGTGGAACAGAAAGTCTACTCACTCACAGAACATAAGCTCTCAAAAGACCGCATTGACCCCGATGCTCTCTATATTTTGGAGAAATTGCGCCATGCCGGTTTTATCGCTTACCTCGTCGGAGGCAGCGTCCGCGATCTTCTTTTAAATCGATCGCCCAAAGACTATGACATCTCAACGTCTGCAGAGCCCGAAGAGATTAAAAAAGTTTTTCGCAACTGCATCTTGATCGGAAGAAGATTCCGCTTGGCACATATTCGCTTTGGGAAAAAAATCATCGAAGTCTCGACATTTCGCTCAGGCGATCTAGAGTCAGACTCTCTAATTGTGCGCGATAATGAGTGGGGCTCGCAAGAAGAGGATGTAATGCGGCGTGATTTCACAATCAACGGCCTCTTTTATGACTCTGCAAATGAGACCATCATCGATTATGTTGGAGGCTATCTCGATTTGCAAAAAGAGCTTTTGCGCACAATCGGCCAGCCTTTTTTGCGCTTCAAACAAGACCCTGTACGCATGTTACGCCTCTTAAAATTTCAAGCTCGATTTAGCTTTAAAATTGAAGATGAGAGTCACATTGCTATGCTGGAGTGCAGATCGGAAATCACCAAAAGCTCTCCTGCAAGAATTTTAGAAGAGGTTCTACGCATGCTTGAATCGGGCAGCTCTGCCTCATTTTTTCATCTCATTACAGAACATGGATTTTTGCAATTTCTAGTTCCTTCACTTGCGGCCTTCATGGAGGCAGATCCAACTGATGAGATCTTTTCTTATTTAGAAGAGATCGATGCAAAAATCCATGAATTTGCCGATCATCCGTTGCGCAGATCTATTCTGCTCTCCTGCCTTGGATTTCCTATGATGCAACAGCGCATTAAAACCCATTATATCGAACGCAATCGCACCCCACACCTTGGAGAGATCCAAAATGAGGCGCACAACCTCATCCACGAAGTCTTCTCTCACTTTTTTCAAGTGCCGCGTCGCATAAAATTTGAAATCGCCTCAATTTTCACCTCTCAATATCGATTAACACCCATAGAGTCACGCACAAGAGGACGCAAGAGAATCCCCCATGATGCCGAATTTCCAGCAGCCATCGAATTTTTACAGATCAGAGCAGCTATTGAGCCTGGCCTCGAATCGACTTGGAAAGAGTGGGATGAAGCGTACCGCACCTTTATGGCCCACCCGCGCAAGCCGCGTGCACGCCGCCTCAGGAAGAAAAAAACAACTCCAACACCCGACAGCGCAGGTGAGACGTGATTCTCCCTCCTTTTGTCGGCCCGCAAGCGGGAAAAGGAGCCCTGCCCGCACTCTTCTACTTTGCACTCTCAGCAGAAGAGAGCCTTTTTCAAGACCCTTTTAATCAACCTGTTATGGCACTTCAGTCTGACTCTCTACGTATTTTTTCCTTTTCCCTCCCTTTCCACGGAGAAGGGATGAAGGCAGATGATGCTTTAACACACTGGGCTAAAACAATGGAACAAGGGGAGCCCCTTTTAGAAGATTTTTTTGCCTATGCCTGCAACGTCATTGAAAATCTGATCGAAGAGGGAATCGTTCTGAAAGATAAAATTGCGATAGCAGGTCTCTCTCGCGGCGCCTTCGTTGCAACACATATCGCTACGCGTATCGATGCCATTCAGACGATTCTCGGCTTTTCCCCCCTGACAAAATTGAGCTGCTGTAAAGAGTTTATTCATTTTCCACACCAAGAGCTCGATCTTGAAACGCTCGCGCCGCGCCTTGTAGGCAAAAAGCTCCGCTACTATATCGGCAACCACGACACGCGTGTCAGCACCCGCAGCTGTTTTGAATTTATTGAAAAACTGGTTACAAAGTCGTCTATAGAGAGAATCAGATCAGCTCCCGTAGAGCTCAACCTTTTCCCCTCCATCGGCAGACATGGACACGGGACACCTCCTGAAATTTTCAAAGACGGCGCTCGATGGATCAAAGAGAGGCTACTGTGAAAAAACCTTCAATTTTCATCTTTGCCGGTGAGGCAAGCGGCGATTTGCACGGTGAAAAGATTGTACAGGAACTTAAAACGAACTGTTCCGTAACAGGTGTTGGGGGGCCAAAAATGCGACAAGCTGGTCTTAACTGCATCCTGCCGATGGAAGAGTTTCAAGTCATGGGTTTTGTCGATGTCTTTTTTGCCCTACCAAAACTTATCCGCCACTTTTATAGGTTGCGTAAAGCTATTTTACAACTAAAGCCCGACCTTGTGCTTTTTATCGACTATCCCGGCTTTGCCCTTCGTATGGCCGAGCACTTACGCACAAAAAAATTTTCTGGAAAAATCGCACACTACATCTGCCCTTCTGTCTGGGCATGGGGAAAAAAACGAATCCCCAGAATGGCGCGCGACCTCGATTTACTGCTAACGATTCTGCCTTTTGAAAAACGGCACTTTGAAAAGACAACCCTCCAGGTGCAGTATGTCGGCCATCCCTTACTTGAGCGCTGCATCAGAACAAAAAAGAGTACTGCTAAAAGGGTCGGTATCTTCCCGGGCAGCCGAGAAAAAGAACTTGTGCGCAATTTAACAATTCAATTGGAAGCTGCCCGCGCGCTTATAAAAAAAGATCAAGAGTTACGTTTTGTCGTCTCTGTTGCATCGTTAAGTTTTTTACCACTGATTGAAAAGGAGGTCAAAGCAGTCGGTATTGACGTAGAGCTTGTCTTGCCAGAGGGACGTGAGGATCTTTTAGAGAGCATCGATTATGCCATTGCAAAATCGGGCACCATCACACTAGAGCTTGCTCTATATGGGGTGCCAACCATTGTCACGTATGGGCTCTCAAAGCTCGATGCTTTTATCGCACAGTATCTTTTGCGTCTAAAACTTCCTTACTACTGCATCGTTAATATCATTGCAGGACGCGAAGTCTTTCCAGAGTTAATGGGGCCACACTTAAATGTAGAGGCTCTTGTCAATAAATTTCTAAAAATTGTCAGCCAAGCAGAGCTGTGTCGTGCAGAGTGCTTAAAGTTAAAAGAAATTCTAGCAAGCAAGGAGAGCGAGCTCTCTTCCGAACTGATGCGTCTGATTGAAGCGAAAAGAACATAAAAATGTTTTTTCTTTATCTAATCTTGATCTTCGTGGTATAATTAAAGAACTACTCTTGAGGAGAAAAAAATGAGCGCATGCGGAGCTATTTGTGGAGATCCAGGAAGAACTTGTTCCCACCTCCTTGCAGGAGTGGCGATTGTCGGGGCAATTGCTCTTTCAATTACACTGCTTGCTCTACCGATTATCACGTACATCATCCTGCCCATTGCCATCGTGGTAGGCTCTATTGCCCTTGCCTATACGATCATGAAAAATACATGTTGTGGGAAAGTTGGCGCTGTCGCCCTAGGCATTTTAGCCGCAGCGGTTCTTGTTGGCTTCTATTTTGTTGCGCCGATTGCCGTGCCAATTTTGATCCTATCGACGCTCGGATTGTTCGGCTGCGGCTGGAGCTCACATAGGGCTTGCCGTGAAAATAGAGTTGGCTAAATAAATTTATTGTCACTTAATTATAAAATAATTTTTATTACGCTTATAATTAAAGCATATTAATAATAAAAACAAGGAGAAGGAAAATGCCAACACTTGGAACAGTCGCAGGAGCCGCAGGGCTTATACCATTTAATTTTGGAGCTGTCACCGTAGCAAACTTTGAGCACTCCAAGACTTTACAACAGGATCCAAAAGCACCATCGCCGGCCCTATTAAAGGCAGGGAACTTCGTTCAAAGCCTTAGTTTTATTGCTTTACTAGCGTTTTCCGTTCTCTTAGTTGCGATGCCCGCATTCTCTTTCATGCTTATACCCTTTGCAATTGCCGTTGCCGCTTACAGCGTGCTTTCAGCCTTAACCCTGACTGCCTACGCAATTTACAATCGCGACGCAAACTGCAAGATTATCACACCGATCGCCACAACCCTTTTATGGGCAGGACTTGTAGCAGGACTTGTTTTTGTTGCCCCTATAGCCGTGCCAATTATAATACTCGGAGGTGCAGGGCTTGGAATCTACAGCTGCAGTTCTGCTGGTTCTAGTCTCTCTTCCTTGGGAAATCGTCAAATGGTCACGGAGATCTTTAATTCAGACCGTCTCGTCATGACAAACGAAAGACCCCTCAACCCAATTCCAGCTAAACCTGCCGTAGAAAACCAGGTCGACGATGAGTCAGAGGAACCTGGTCAACCAAGAAATAAAACAAGTCCCCTCGCAATTCCTCTAACAATCGAAGAAGTCGACAACTCTAAATCCTAACAGCACTCTTACCTAAGGCTTGGAGCCACGCCCCAAGCCTTATCTTTCCCCACAAGCCTTGTGCATTGCTAAAAAAAAAACCCTGCCTTATACTCTCTCCCTTATGACAGACAGACTAAAAATTTATATTGACCGCTTGAAAAATGGGGAAGTTGAGCCTCTACACACCTCTATCTCCTCTAACATCCTCGACGTGTACGAAAAAGAGCTCTCTTTTTCTGAAACCATTCACCTCGATGGAGAAGCCTACACAACAGACGACCACCTTATCCTTCACCTGAAGGTAAAGGTCGACGCCTTTCTTTCCTGCTCGATCTGCAATAGCGCCACGCGTGTTCCGCTGCAACTAGACGACTGCTACCACGCAGAGCCGCTAGATCAGCTCCGCTCTGCCGTCTTTGACTACACAGAGCTCTTGCGCGAAATGATCCTCATTGCGCTCCCTGACTTTGCCGAGTGCCACGAGGGCAAATGCCCAGAAAGAGCTGGTGTCGCTCAATTTTTGAAAGGCTCTGTTCAAAAAAAGAGTAGCAAGGAAGAGGCCTACTTTCCTTTTGCCGACCTGAGCAACGACCTTTAACTCGACTTTTTGGGACCGAAGGCCTCGAGATATTTGTTATTGGCGTTTTTTATTTCTAAGGAAAGGGTTTTTAACCCTTTCCTTAGAAAATAAACAGCTGAGTTTGGCCATAAGCCAACCGGCCAAGAGCAAATAGACGAGGCAGGCGGGCCCAAAAAGTTACAAAGTCGAGTTTAATAGTTAATCTGACAGGCAATTACTTGATTCTATTTTTTATTGTTATGTTATAATTAACACATAAAAACAACCCAGGTAAATAAAAATGGGCGCATCTCTCCCTCAGCTCTGACTGCAGCAGAAATTTTTCAGCTTTGTGCCACTACACCCATTACAGCACCTATTGCCTTTCTAGCAGCCCATGCCCTTACCCTGTGCAGCAGCAGTTACTCAAAGAGCTACGACAACCTCCGACAAAGCGACTTGGATCCAGAACCAGCGCCTCAACCTACCCCACAACAAGCGGCTCCTTTCACTTCCACTTTCGTCCCTTTCTCAGGCATAGGGCATAGGCTGCGCGACCTTTTGCTTCAAACGTAGCGCTTGAATAAAAATCGACTATGCGATACCCTCTCTTGTAATTTAAAGGAGAAGTTATGGCAGTTCCTCGCAATCGCTCATCAAATGCTCGCAAAAACTCAAGACGCGCGCACCACGCAAAAAAACCATGCAACCTCATCAGCTGCACAAACTGCAATGTCCCCTGCCTGTCACACCGCATCTGCCCCCATTGCGGCCACTATGACAAGAGACTTGTCGTTACAGCCTCTGCATGAAAAAACCGTGCATTGGCGTCGATTTGATGGGGAGCGACACCTCTCCAGATGCGCTTCTTGACGCCATCCTTCATGCACACACTCTTGAATCGCTTGTTCTTTTTGCCACAAAAGAAGTTTTTGCAGGGCGAAAAGAGAGCGAACTCGTCCACTTTTGCCCTGTTCAAGAATTCATTTCAATGGAAGACGATCCCCTACTCGTCTTAAGGCGCAAAAAAAATTCTTCTCTGTGCGTTGGAATCCGGGCGCTGCAAGAAAAGAAGATCGACGCCTTTGTCTCAGCTGGAAACACCGGCGCTCTGATGGCTTACGCCACATTCCAACTCCCCATGCTCCCTTCGATTAAAAGAGCGACGCTTTTGACTCTTTTACCGACAAAAAAAAGAGAAGTCGCCGTTCTTGATGTGGGTGCAAACGTCACAGCAAAGAGCTGCGACCTACTCCAATTTGCACAAATGGGCATCGCTTTTCAAAAAAGCCGTGGTGTTCCACACCCTCTTGTCGGCCTGCTCAATATTGGCACAGAAGAAAAAAAGGGAACACAAGAGCTCAGGGACGCATACCAGCAACTTTTAACCCTAAACGAAAAAGAGCGCCTTTTTATCGGCAACATCGAAGGGCGCGATGTCTTTAAAGGGGAGATCGACGTCCTTGTAACAGACGGCTTCACCGGAAACGTCTTCTTAAAAACCGCCGAAGGAATTGCTGGATTTATCCTCGATCAACTAAAAAGCGAAAGCGCATTCAGCTTCTCACCCTTTCTACGCGTTCTGATCACTGCGTTAGAAAGGAGACTACAATACGCCGACTATCCAGGGGCTGTCCTTGCCGGCATTGACGGCGTCGTCGTCAAGTGCCACGGAAACCTGGAGCCCATTGCACTCGTTAACGCCATTAAAGGCGCCTCTTTGCTTGTCACAGGCGCTTTTTTAGAAAAAATTCGCTCTGAACTTTGTTAATCGCTGGAAAAAGATCTTCTCTTTCAGCTACAATGCAAAGTTAAAATAGGAACTTTTTCATGCAAGAAATTCTTTTAAACATCGAGTCCAAAGAGAGACGCTGTGCTCACCTCAAAAACGGACAACTCTTTGACTTGATTATTGAGCGCAAAAAAAATCGCCCTCTAGCAGGAAATGTTTATCGCGGCAGGGTGACAAACATTTTACACAACATCCAGTCTGCCTTCATCGATATTGGTGAGGGAGAAAATGGATTCATCCACATCTCTGACATCTTAGAAAATACGCAAAAATTTCAAGAGATGTTTGACATGGACTTTGATCTAGACTACGACCTATCAGCACAGAAAGCGAAACAAAAAAAAGAGAGCGACATCTCAAAACTATTGAAAAACGACCAAGCAGTTCTGGTCCAAGTTGTTAAAGATCCGATCGGGTCCAAGGGAGCGCGCCTCACCTCAAACGTTTCATTAGCTGGGCGCTACCTCGTCTTTTTACCCAACACTCCCCACCGTGGCGTCTCCAAAAAAGTCGAAGATAGAGCCTCACGTGACAGACTAAAGACATTAATCCGTTCCTTTGAAATGCCGCAAGATATGGGGCTCATCTGCCGCACTGCAAGCGTCTCTGCGACAACAGAAGCGCTTGTCCAAGAAGCGCACGACCTTCTCAAGACTTGGGAGGCGATTGTTGCCGACTTTCAAAAATCAAGCCGTCCCACATGTCTTTTTGAGGAGTCGGATCTGATCCGCAGGTCGGTGATGACAGCTGTTGATAAAAAGTATGATCGCATTCTTGTTGACGACCATGCAACCTTTCTACAGTGTAAACGGATCTACGAAAAATACAGTTCTGAGCACCCCTTAAAGATCGAACTCTATCGCGATAAAATGCCGATCTACGAGCGGTTCCTCGTCGAGCGCGAAATCGAGAAGAGCACACGTCGAAAAATCTGGCTCCCTAGCGGAGGCTACCTCTTTTTTGATAGAACAGAAGCCATGTATACAGTCGATGTCAATTCAGGCAGAAGCAGCCAAGGCGCCTCTGATGTCGAAGAGACGATCGTTCGCATCAATATGGAAGCAGCAACAGAGATTGCAAGACAGCTGCGTTTGCGCAATATTGGAGGACTTGTCATCTGCGATTTTATCGATATGCGTTCGAAAAAAAACCAGAAACGGGTGCTAGATCGTCTAAAAGAAGAAATGAAAGACGACTCTGCTAAATGCACCATTCTCGGCATGAGCGAATTTGGTCTAATCGAAATGACGCGTCAAAGAAGTCGTGAATCTCTTACACAGACACTCTTTACTCCGTGCCCCTATTGCAGTGGGAACGGAATGATCAAAAGCCACGAGAGTATCTCCATTGAAATTGAGCGCGCCTTGAAAAAATTGATCGGCCAGCAAGAACAGTATGCTCTTGAGCTGACAGTGCATCCGGATCTTGGCCACTTTTTAGAAAAACATGATAAAAATCATCTCAGACAAATTGCGGACAGGCTCCAAGCAGATCTAAAATTTGCGACTAAAGACACTCTGCACCTTAATGAGTTTCAATTCTATTCAACAACAAATGGCAAAAAACTCGACGTCTGATTTTTTAGAACAGCTTAAAAACGAAAAAGGGATCCCAGAGGTGCCGCGCCGCCACATGGTCAGTTTTTATACAAGCTATGTCGCATCGCTTGTGCGCGATGGGATTGATCCGGCCCCTTTCGAACCGCTCTTTTTAATTTTTTTACGACTTGTAAAAGATCAATTCCCAACCCCAAGTCACTTTTTGCCCTATCATAAAGCAGAACGGCACCCTTTTGACTACTATACCTTTGGCAATACATTTTTACGCCCCTTAATTGACTTTGACCAATCAAAACTTTTAGGGAAAAATCATCTGGATCAGATCATGGCACAACTCAATCACGGGGAGAATGTGGTCTTATTTGCCAACCATCAGACAGAACCCGATCCTCAGGCTATCTCTCTTCTGTTAGAGGAAAAATACCCGAAGCTTGCCGAAGAGATGATCTTTGTTGCAGGAGATCGTGTAGTGACAGATCCTCTGGCTATCCCCTTTAGCTTAGGGCGCAACCTGCTCTGCATCTACTCCAAACGCTACATCGACAACCCTCCAGAAGATCGGCTCAAAAAGCAATTGCACAATAAGCGGACAATGGAACTGATGAGCGAGCTCCTCGCGTCCGGCGGCAAGTGCATCTACGTCGCCCCAAGTGGCGGAAGAGATCGCCGCAATGCGGAAGGGGTGGTTGAAGTAGCCCCTTTTGAGCCTTCAAACATCGAAATGTTCTACCTGATGGCAAAAAAATCGGGTAAAACAACCCATTTCTATCCTTTAGCCTTATCGACCTACTCATTACTCCCGCCACCTGAGACCATCCGCAAAGAGCTTGGTGAAGAGCGCGTTGCAAACCGTGGCGGCGTCTCATTAAGTTTTGGAAAAGAGATTGCCATGGAAGAGTTTCCCGGGTCTGAGATTGTAGAAAAACAGGAGCGCAGAAAACTGCGTTGTGAGTATATTTGGAATTTAGTCCATCAAGAATATCTAAGGTGCACATGAAAAAATATATACCGAACGTGACTCAAAATGTGGATTTAGGGACGAGCCAAAGCCCCGAGGTTGAACGATCAGATTTAGCTCATATTTCTAATATGAGCGACAATCTGATCGTACCAACCACGGGAGCTTTCGCTTCGTTCCGAAACCAAATTTTGAATCACATTCGGTATACATGCTGTTTTTTACTTTTCACATCAACCCTCTGTTTTGCAGACAAATCGATCCCAACAGGTTACAAGATCGTTGAAAATCAAGCGCTCTTGCCAATTTTAAGTCCGTCCGTTGCTTTGCGAAAAACAGCAAAACTGATCCTAGACAATGGGATGCAAGTCTACTTAATTTCAGATCCGCAAACAGAGCAGTCAGGAGCCTCACTCACAGTTGAGGTTGGATCGTGGAGTGATCCCAAAGAGTATCCCGGCATGGCCCATTTCCTGGAACATATGCTCTTTATGGGAACAAAAGCTTATCCAAAAGAAGCGGAGTATACCCAATATATTTCCGAAAATGGAGGCAGTGTCAATGCCTTTACAGCATCGGATCGCACAGCGTACATTTTTTCAATTAATAACGATGCGTTCACAGGGGCTCTTGATCGCTTTTCTCACTTTTTTATCGACCCCCTCTTTCTCCCTTCAGGGATCAGCCGTGAACTCTATAATGTCGACCAAGAACACTCTAAAAACATCGAAAATGACGGGTGGCGACAACTCATGGTCTTCAAAGAGAACTCAAACCCAAACCACCCAATCTCCGCCTTTTCGACAGGAAACGCCCAAACGCTCGGTGGCATCCCTCAAAAAGCTCTTAAGGACTGGTATACAACTCATTACACAGCAGAGCAGATGCACCTTGTCGTCATCTCTTCGCTACCGCTGGAAAATTTAATTGCACTTGTGCAAAAAGATTTTTCGCAAGTTGCTTCCCATCCTGCTAAAGCTGTACCGATGCAAGAGCAGATGCTCTCTTCAAAACTTCCCGGCCACATGCTCTATCTAAAACCTGTTAAAGACTTAAGAAGAATCACCTTGATGTGGGAGATCCCTCAAGAATTTCTAAATGATGGAGATCGATGGACAGTTGAGACAGTTCGTAAAATACTCTCTTCTGAAGCTCCGGGGAGCCTCTTGCAACTCCTCAAAACAGAAAAAATTGCAGAAGGCCTCCAGACCTCTGTAGACCGATTTTCTAAAGAACAAGGTTTTTTTGAAATTGAAATTGCCCTGACCCCTTATGGGGTTACGCAAGTGGATCGAGCAATTAATGAAACCTTTCAAACCCTTGAATTGATCAAAGAGAAAGGAATTCCTGACTACGTCTTTGAAGAGATGCGGATCATGAAGACCTTGCAATATCAATACCAGACGCGTGATGACGTCTTTGATCTTTTAATGGGTCATGCAAGCGCTATTGTCTATGAAGATCTTGCCAGCTATCCTCAAAAGAGCCTCGTTCCCACTCTCTATGATCCCAACCACATCCACACCTTCACACAGATCCTCACTCCTCAGAATTGTGCCTTCAGCCTCATGGCTGATCCCTCCATGGTTCAGATCAACCCTGATAAAAAAGAGAAGTGGATGCAGGCAGAGTATGCAATCCGCGAAGTTCCACACGACACACTTGTGACACTCTCACACCTCCCTCTCAATCCAAAGATCCAGTTGCCAGGGCGCAATCCATTTATCCCGACACAAGTCAATCTCGTCCCTGTAGCCCAAGAAAAAGCTCCTCCACAACTTCTCATTAACGATGCGGGTGGTAAAGTCTACTTTCTCCAAGACTTGCTCTATGGCGTCCCCGAACTCAACTTTATTTTTGGCGTTAAAACAGCACTACTAGACGGCTCTACAAAACAGAT
Source organism: Chlamydiota bacterium (assembly GCA_013287705.1). Lineage (GTDB taxonomy): Bacteria > Chlamydiota > Chlamydiia > Chlamydiales > Rhabdochlamydiaceae > JABDDH01. The sequence continues at coordinate 48,762 of JABDDH010000002.1, forward strand.
TGTCTTGACAGACCTCTACCTAAGAGCCCTTTCTGAGGAGCTTGCAGGCATAATCAATCAAGCAACAGAAGCCGGTGCCTCTATCAATTTCTACCAAAAAGATTATGCGATTGAATTCAATTTACACGGCTTTAGCCAAACGCTTCCGCTGATTACAACAGAAATTGCAACACGTCTAAAAAATAGTGCAACAGAAGAACAGTTTCAGCTCTACAAGCAGTCCCTACTCAGCTCTTATGAGAATCGAGCAAAAGAGCTCCCCATCTCACAAGCGCGCCAGCAGCTTGCCAATATCCTCTACAATGATGCCCCTTTAAGTATCGATAAAGCAGCTCTGCTCCATTCTATGAACTATGAAGATTACCTACAGTTTGTCTCGCAACTCTTTCACAGCTACTATACAGAAGGGATGATCTACGGCAATCAAAGCAGAGCTGATGCGCTGAACCTCCTTGAGATTTTAAGAAAAACGATCGATGGGAAGGCGTACCTTCAAGGGGAGAATAAACGGCGTCAACTTCTTCTTTTACCAGATCATCTCGGCCCTTACATGCTCATTGAAAAGACGCCACGACAGGGCAATGGAGCTTTGCTCTTAATTGAAGAGGGCCCTTTTTCCTTTAAAACGCGAGCCTCTCAACAGATCATCGGATCTCTTCTGGATAACGATTTTTTCGAGACACTCCGCACAAAACAGCATACAGGCTACATGGTGCACTCGTGGAATACAGAAGAGCAGCGCCAGCTCCTTCAATTCTTTGCTGTCCAGTCCAATAGCCATAATCCCGTTGACCTCATTGCGAGATTTGAACTCTTTATTGAGGGGTTCCTAAAAGAGCTTCCCGAGATGCTAACTGAAACGAAATTTGAGCGTTTGCGCAACAGCTGGATCACAACATTAAAAATACCACCAGAAAATCTCTCTCTCATGACAGCACGTCTCTACAATCTAGCTTTTAACTGTGAAGCTGATTTTGACTTGTATGAAAAACGGATTGAAAGTTTTGAAAAACTCAAATTAGAAGATGTTCTGCAAGCAGCTCCCCAGCTTCTTGCAAGAAACAATCGCAAACGCCTTGCCATTCTCGTCGAAGGCGTTTTAAGCCCTGAAAACAACTTTCGCTATGAAGTGAGCTCAAAAGAAGAAATTTCGGGTGTAAGTACCTATAGTAATATTAATTGGAAATAATAGATTATGACAGTTCGTGTTCGTATTGCCCCCTCACCGACAGGAGATCCCCATGTCGGAACCGCCTATATGGCCCTATTCAACCTGATTTTTGCACGCCATTTCAAAGGCACATTTATCCTGCGCATCGAAGACACCGATCAGACAAGATCACGCCCTGAATATGAAGAGAGCATCTACAGCGCTCTTAAGTGGGCGGGAATCGAATGGGACGAAGGACCAGACGTCGGCGGCCCTTATGGTCCTTATCGCCAATCCGAGCGCACAGAAATTTACCGCACATACTGCCAGAAGCTTCTAGACAACGGCCGTGCCTATAAATGCTTTGCAACGGCAGAGGAGCTCGCAGAAATGCGCGAGATCGCCGCAAAAATGGGAACTCGGTCGGGTTATGACCGGAGATACCGCGACTCTTCTCCTGAAGAAGTTGCGATGCGAGAGGCCGCCGGGCAATCTTTTGTCGTGCGCCTTAAAGTGCCCTTGACCGGAGAGTGCATCTATGAAGATGGAATTAAAGGAGCGATCTCTGCACCTTGGGCTGATATCGATGATCAAATTCTTCTCAAATCAGATGGCTTCCCAACGTATCACTTAGCCAATGTCGTTGATGACTATCTGATGAAAATTACCCACGTGATTCGCGGGGATGAGTGGATGAGCTCGACTCCAAAACATATCCTTCTCTACGAGAGTTTTGGCTTTAAGCCTCCCGTCTTTATGCATATGCCCCTCCTACTCGGGAAAGAAGGGAAAAAACTCTCCAAACGAAAAAATCCGACCTCAATCTTTTTTTATCGCGACAGCGGCTATCTCCCGGAGGCTTTTGTTAACTTTTTAACCCTGATGGGCTACAGCATGACACATGACCGCGAGATCTACTCTCTTGAGGAGATCATCCGCGCATTTGATCCGAAGCGCATCGGTGTTTCTGGCGCCTTCTTTGACGTGCAAAAGCTTAACTGGGTTAACCAGCAGTACCTGCTCAACATCCCAGAAAACGAGATTTGGGATCGCATTAAAGAGTGGAGCTTTAACGACGCCTTTATGCAGAAGCTGATGCCCTTATGCCACACGCGGATGAAGACCTTTGCTGATTTTATGGATCTCTCCCAGTTTCTCTTTATTAATGAACTTCCCTATTATGATGCCCTGCTGACGCCGGCTGGCCTGACAAAAGAGCAGAGTGCCTTTCTCCTACAAGCGGTGATCTGGTCTTTAGATGCACAAGAAGATTGGGGCGCCTCTGGCTTTGAAAAAGCCTCTCACTCTGTTGCCGAAATTTTTGGGGCACACTACAAGAAAGTGATGATTCCTATTTTATATGGGACCATTACAGGGAGACAGTCTGGGCTTCCGCTTTTTGCTGCTGTCGGCGTTCTTGGCAAAGACAGAACGCGCGCGCGGCTACTACGTGCCATTGAATTTTTGGGCAGTATCTCCAATAAAAAAATGGATCAGCTCAATAAGTGCTGGGTAAAAAAGAGCTGCTCTGAACTGTTACTTAATAAGTAGGCAAGGAGGAGGCGCAGCCTCTTCCTCTTCATGAGAAATATAGTAAGCGGGATCGTAGCTTGTCTGAGCACAACCCGTTAAAAGAAGCAATAAAGCGACAAGAATAATTCGACCGGCCATTTCCTATTATTTATATGAATCTATCTATTGACCGCAACAATCCTTTTTCTGTGCCTATCTGTCGGCGTCATCTTTTGAACAAAAATGGCTCTACCAAACAGACCTACCAGATCACCCTTGATCTATCAGATTCCTCAATCTCTTTTGCTGTTGGTGACTCAATCGCAATTTACCCAGAAAATGACCCTTTCCTCGTCGATAGACTCATGCGCGCATTGCAGGCAACAGGGGAGGAGGAGATTGTCGATAAACGGTCCGGCAAGAAGATGACACTACAGATCTTCTTAACAAGCAGTGTTAACCTCTCGCGTCTCTCGCGTCCTTTTATCCAGTGCATACATGACCATGAGACGTCTCATGCGGGGAAAAGCCATCTCTACCATCTCTTGCAGCCAGCCGGCAAAGAGCTACTTGCCGAGTACGTAGCAACTCATGAACCTGTCGATCTTCTCGAAGAACAGAAGCAAGCAAAACCTCCGCTGCAAGAGCTATGTAACCTCTTTGCTCCTCTCCTTCCTCGTTTCTATTCTGTTGCCTCCTCCTATAAAACAGATCCGAGAGAGGTCGATCTGATGGTGGCTCTTGCCCGCTATACTCACAAAAATGAAGAGCGTTTTGGCGTTGCCAGCCACTACTTGATCCATCTAGCCAAAAAAAATGAGACAAAAGTCCGTATCTATGTGCAGAAGACCCACGACTTCACAATTCCAGAGGATGGAAATAAACCTGTCATCATGATTGGTCCAGGGACGGGAGCCGCTCCTTTCCGCGCCTTTTTACAAGAGCGCATCTTTCTCGGGGCGCCTGGAAAAAACTGGCTCTTTTTTGGAGAGCGCAACCGCGCAACCGATTTTCTCTATCAGGATTTCTGGGAATCGCTCGAACTGCGCGGAAGGCTCAAACTCTCTCTTGCCTTCTCTCGCGATCAATCTGAAAAGATCTACGTCCAACAGAAAATGTATGAGGAGAGAGAAGCTCTCTGGCAGTGGATCCAAGAGGGGGCCATTCTTTACGTCTGTGGCGATAAAACCCATATGGCAAAAGACGTTGATACCATGCTCCAGACAATTGCAAAAGAAGTGGGACAAATAAGTGAAGATCAGGTTAAGATCTTTTTTAAGACATTGAAAGCCGAAAAGAGATACTTGCTCGATGTTTACTAAGAGTTGTTCATGCCGATCTTTACCTTCGCAACAGATCTATCTTCTGGGCTTTTTATCTGGATTGGAACCTATGTCTCAAATAGCAACCCAGCACGTCTTGCCGCACGTCCCGGTATCGATCAAGCTCTTGTTACAACAGGCAGGCAATTTCAGAAATTACAAAAGCTCTTAGATAGTCGACCTCTTGCCCCTATCGTTTTCCTCGATCATCTCGTTGCCAAGATCATCATCTTCCCCATCCGCCTCTGTTTGGGGCACGTCTCAACAAACGACCTTCTAAGGGCCGAGCGCCAAGTCATAAGCCTTGAAAAGTCTCTAGAGGAGCTCCGCGTTATAGACAAAAAAAACAACACGTCGATTCGTTCCCTACATCGAACCATCGATGAGCAGAGAGTAACCATTGCGAGTCTACAACAGATCAAACAAGACAAGGAAAAAGAGATAAAAAAAGTTTCAAAACAGAATGAGCAGCTGAGAGAAGAAGAAGCCGAGCTACACTCTGTCGTGGACAAACTCGCGCAAGACAATCTCTCCCTTCTCAAGGAGCAAGAAAAATTAGAGGCAAGCAAAAAAGCCTTAGAGCAAGAATGCACAGATTTAGAACAGACAGTTTTACAGCACTCTCAGCTAACAAATGCACTTGCCCAAACAATCTTTGAACAGAATGACCTGCTCCTCATCTGCCAACAAATTGGACAAGATTACAAGCGTGCCGCGCCATTATCTAAAGCCTATCAAGAAAAACTCATGCAAGAGACTCAAAAAATCGCACAACTCACAGCAGAAGACCTGTTCCTAAAACAAGAAAAAGCGCGTCTCGAAGCGCTCCTGGGAGAACAAGAATGAGCATCTCTTCAATCTCAAGTAAAACGTGTTGCTCTAACAGATGTACTTCACTCCCCTATGCCTTAACAACCCTTGCAGCGACAGTCGCTCTCATCGCCTCTCTTGTCATTGGCGCCCCTCTTTTCCTGACCATCATCTGCGCTTGCGCCACCCTCGCCTCTCTCATCGCTTGGTATACAGCCCCCGATCAAAACTTTATGGCAATGGGAAGAGACTCTAAAGAAAAAGCAAATCAGGTCTTTAAAAGCACATATCTGACGCAAGAATCACTGGAGACGGTTGATTCTCTATTAACAAAAGCCAGACAAGAGAGAGACAGAGCCACAAAAGAGCTACAGCATATCACTCAATTATCTCGCAGCTCCGATCAAAGTCGTGCAGAGATGCGCGGTGTCGTTAACTCCCTGGAAACAACAGCCGATCAACTCACACTAGCACAACAAACAGAACAAGCATCTATTGCAGCGCTACAAAACCAGAACCTCACGATGCGTCAAACAACGGCAACAATCGACAGACACACAAATAAAATGGAGCAAGAAAACAAAAAACTAAAAAAAACACTTGCCGAGCAAACAAACCATCTCACTCTACTAACCGAAACCTTATCCCAATTTAGACAACACAACGAAGTGCAACAACAATTTACAAAAACAGCCGAGCAATACATTGCCGCTGCGCCAACCACTCCTCAAACAACCTTCTCACCGCACAGATCCCCACTCCCCAACCCTACACCCATTTTCGCCCAATAACAAATGTACAATTAAAAGAGCTTGCTCTATTATATACGCCACATATGCAACCGTGGCGCGAAATACAAAAAAGAAACTTTACCGACATTGAGAAGCTCATCTCTTTTCTAGAGCTCGATGAGTCAATGGTCTCTAAGGTTTTAAAACATCCCAAGTTTCCCCTAAATCTCCCCGAACGGCTTGCACAAAAAATCCAAAAAAAAACCTTAAACAACCCAATTTTGCGTCAATTTTTACCTCTTGTTGACGAAACAAAGATCGAAAAAGAGTTTCTAGCAGATCCGGTCTCTGACCTCTGCTTCCTCAAACAAAAAAAACTGTTACATAAATATACAGGACGCGCCCTTCTTCTCTGTTCAAGCGCTTGTGCGATGCACTGCAGATTCTGCTTTCGTCAAAATTTTCCTTATGAAACAGAGGAAAAATTATTTACAAAAGAACTGGAAGAAATTAGACAAGATCCCTCTATCTCCGAGCTCATCCTGAGCGGCGGGGATCCTCTTTCCCTCAGTAACAGAAGCCTTCAAGAACTTTTTTTACATATCAAGACAATTCCCCACATCAAACGCCTGCGCTTCCACTCGCGGTTTCCGATCGGAATCCCCGAAAGAATCGATGAAGAGTTTCTTGCAATTTTACAAACATCGCCTCTACAGATCTACTTTATTCTCCACTGTAACCATCCTCAAGAACTCGATGCAGATGTTTGTCTTGCGCTAAAAAAGATACAACGCACAGCTGTTCCCGTATTAAACCAAGCGGTGCTACTCAAAGGAGTCAACGATGATCTGCCAACCCTTCACTCCCTTTTTTCTACATTAATCAATGAAGGAATCCTACCCTACTACCTCCACCAACTCGACAAGGTCCAAGGCTCCTCTCATTTTGAAGTAGAGGAAAAGGTAGGGCTTGCTTTAATTGCTGAATTGAAAAAGAGCTTGCCGGGCTATGGCGTGCCGCGCTATGTCCGTGAAATTGCAGGAGAAGAGTCAAAAACAGAATTACATCCGGTCTAATGTCTTAAGGCCAAGCAGCTCTACCCCTTTTTTCAGAACGCGGCCTGTCGCCGCGCAAAGCAATAGACGACTCTCTTCACAATCCGATCCTTCAACACGACAGTCGCGGAAAAAGGCGTGAAATTTTTCGGCTAACTGATAGAGATAGTCTGTCAAGCGGTTAGGAAAGAGATCCCGAGTTAAGACATCGAACACCTCTCCAAATTGTCGCAAATGAAGCGCAAGGAGAATTTCTGTCGGGTGTTGTAAAGAGAGTTTTGGTTTAGTTAAGAGTAGGGAAATGTCCTTACCTACTTTTCTAAAAATGCCTTGAATGCGGACATAAGCATAGAGAAGAAAAGCTGCTGTATTCCCGTCAAATTTGAGCATCCGCTCATAACTAAAGGAGTAGTCTTTCAGGCGATTACACGAAAGATCTGCATATTTAACAGCACCGATCCCAAGGATGCGCGCACGCACTTCTAGTTCTTCTTCTGATAGATCCGGCAAGCGTTCTCTTAGAATAGTTTTTGCTTGAACAACAGCTTCTAGCAAAAGGTCAATTAACTTCTCTGTTGTCCCAGAGCGTGTCTTAAATTTCTTTCCATCAGGACCAAGAACAAGGCCAAAACCGACATGATCAATCCTCACCTCTTCTGGATTCAGATAACCGACTTTTTCTGCAGCCTTAAAGAGCATCTGAAAATGAAGGGTTTGGCCCAAGTCTGAGAGATAGATAATACGCTTGGCTTTTTCAACAAAAATACGGTGATGCAGGGCTGCCAGATCTGTTGTGTCATAGTTGTAGCCGCCATCAGATTTCTGCACAATCATCGGAAGAGGGTGCCCGTCTTGATTGATAAAGCCATCTAAAAAAATACATTTAGCGCCGCCTGAAATGGTAATTGCGCCTCTTTTCTCTAAGTCGTCGATGAGCGAAGGTAAATAGGGATTATAAAATGACTCCCCACGTTCAACCAACCGAACGTCAAGTAGTGCATAAATTTCATCAAAAGCCAAACGAGAGACAGCGCAAATTTTCTCCCACGCCTGGCGCGCGTTGACCTGACCACTTTGAAGCTCCACGACCTTTTGCTGGGCCCGTTTTTTAAATTCGGGATTTGCATCAAACTCTACCTTTGCTGCCTTATACCAGTGCATCAATGTGGGAAGGTCTGTAATCTCCTTACTATGCTCCTCAATATACGCAATGAGCATGCCAAATTGCGTTCCCCAATCTCCAATATGGTTCAAGCGCAAAACATCATGTCCCAAAAACTCAAAAATACGAGCCAAACAATCGCCGATAATGGTCGAGCGCAAATGACCAACGTGAAGCTCTTTAGCTACATTTGGGGCAGAAAAATCGACAATCATCTTCTCTCTTTGAGGAAGCGCAACTCCAAAGGTTGGGCTGTTGAGAAGTTGCTCAATCTGTTCTGATAAAAAGTGGGCTGAAAGAGTGATGTTAATGAATCCAGGCCCTGCAATTTCAACTTTTTCAAACAAGGACGAGATAGGCAGTTGAGCAATAATCCCTTGAGCTATTTCTCTTGGTGAACGCTTAAGTTCTTTAGAGAGTCTCAAAGCACTGTTGCACTGATAATGACCAAATTGCAAATCGCTACTCTGAGCAATATCTGCGCGCACTTCTTGCCCTAAAAAACAAGATAAGGCTAAAGAGAAAAGCTCTTCTAGTTGGAAAGAGAGATTCTGCATAAAACTCTTTTAATGGTGGAAATGAAGAGGGGTCGTTCGTCTTCCCACGCCATACTTGAGGCGGTAGTCCCCCAAAGAGAGGGCTGCTGCATGTGTTGAAATCTGATTTTTTTCTGCAATCTCATAAATCAACATCAACTGATCATAAATCTTGTTAACTTTATTTCTCGAGCGAATTGGAGAGTAGCCCTCGCAATGCAGCTCTTCGGCAACATTAATCAGCCCGCCAGCGTTAATCACAAAGTCGGGGGCATAGAGAATCCCATGACGCATCAACTCTTCCCCATCGGCATCTGTCAGGAGCTGATTATTCGCACAACCAGCAATTGCACGGCAGCGCAACTGAGGAATTGTCTCTGCATTTAAAATACCTCCCAGGGCACAAGGGGCTAAGAGATCGCACGAAGCACTTAAAATTTCACCTGGAGAGACCACCTCTGCTTGACACGCTCTTCCAATATCTCGTGCCTTTGTTTGATCAATATCGCTAATAATGAGTCGTGCCCCTTCCCAAAAAAGAAGTTCAGCCAGACGACTTCCAACGCTACCAAGACCTTGAATCGCAATCGTTTTCCCCTCGCAAGAGTCGCTGCCATAGACCTTTTTTAAAGCCGTTTGAATCCCCTTTAACGTGCCATGGGCTGTAAAACTCCCTGGATCACCACTGCTCTTTTCCATAGGAAGCCCCACGATATAACGGGTCTTTTGACGAATCACAAGCGCATCTTTTGGTGTACAGCCGTAGTCTTCTGCACAAATATAACTCCCCTCTAAGCGCTCGACAGCCTGACCAAAAGCTAGAAGTTTCGCTTCACTTTTTTGCGTTTTAGCATCTGCAATAATGACACTCTTGCCGCCCCCAAGCCCTGCTTCAATAATCGCTGACTTATAGGTCATCCCTCGAGCAAGCCTCTTAGCATCGGTTAGCGCCTCTTCAAATGTAGCATACGGGTAGATGCGGGTGCCTCCAAGAGCTGGCCCGAGCGACAAATTATGCAAACAGATGATCGCTATTAATCCCGAATCAAGATCCGTAATCTTTACAACGCGCTCATAACCTGGAACTGGGATCTCTTCTAAGACAAGGGATTCTTTTAAATCAGTTGACATAGCTCTCCTTAGGGGTTCATCATTAGAGGATAATGATAGCAGAACTTGTCCCTTTTCTAACAGCCTCTTTTCTTAAGCTGTCACAGAATAGACTCGTTGCTGGCACCCAACTGAGCGCCAGCAGCGAGTCTATTTGAAAATTAGGAATTGTATTCTGAGGTTTTTTGTACTTTTAGAGACCGTTAACGAATTTTTAAATTTGAGGGGCAATACAGCCGAATTCAAAAAATTCTAGGCAGTGTTCCTAATCTTGCGAGACTTTCCGCTTCACACGGTCTTTGTATGTGCAAAAAGGGTTAGCTGCCACTGTCTTTACTCCTCGGACTGTTAAGTTTTAATAAAGGTTAAATCACTATTATAATATATTTATTAACACACAACAACAAACTCATAACAATCTAAATACGAGCACGTTAACGAGAGCGCAGTCGGCAGCTTGTCCTAAGGGGCTTAGAATTAATTACTAAGATCTTTAGCGTTAAAAACTAACCTCAACTTTTTTGAACCTGAAGGCGTCAACACTTGGCTAAAAACAATAAACGAGTCCCGCTCCCCTGAATCCTACAGGTTTTAGGATTGTCAATAATAGATCTATCACGTATCCTCAATTGTCACACAACGAGGTATCAATGGCGCTGGTCATTACAGAGACAGTAAAAGAAGAACTGCTCAAATTTTTAAAAAAAAATCGCAAAGCCGATCTGGTGACAACTTATCTCTTTTTTCTTGAGAAAAAATTTAATATCCACCCTGTTCTCTTTGGCAAAGAAAAGATGATCTACCAGAGCCAAGATGAACTTGTTCGCAAATTAGAATCTCAAGGGAAATTGTGGCGCGAAACAGAGATCAAAATTCAATTTGGCGAACAGAGTGTTGATGAGCAGACAAAAAAGATTTACATCTGTCCTTTTACAGGGAAAGTCTTTGGCGACAACACCCACCCGAATCCACAAGATGCCATTTACGACTGGGTCTCTAAATGCCCAGAGAATAATGAACGAGTCGGCGGGCTCAAAGTCAAACGCTTCTTTGTCTCTGAAGATCCTGAAGTGATCAAAAATTACATTGTTAAACGCAAAGAGCCGATTAAAAAAATCGTCTTCTCTTCTGCTGTGACAGGCAAATTATTTAATAGCAAAGCGGCCGTAATCGACGATTTTATCAAAAATCAACTCAAACCGCTCTCTCTTATCGAAGTTCCTAGCCAAAATAGATTCCAGATTGAAGAGCACCTCCTCTCATTTATCCAGACCCAGCTTGAGGAGAGCAAAATGGCAGCCTTTGTTGAAGCAGTCTCTTCGGAAGGCGTCTTTGAGCCGTATATCGGCCAATGGACGGAAGAAGAGAAGGTTGAGAGTGAGGGAGCTTAAAGTCACTTTTTCTCAAGAAGAGACAATTGCTTGTGGAGAGCGCCTTGCTCGCACGCTCTCCTCAGGGTCAGTTATTACCCTACATGGAGACTTAGGAGCTGGCAAGACAACCTTTATGAAGGGTATTGCTCAAGGATGCGGCATCTCTCCGCTAGAAGTTCACAGTCCCACATTTAATTACCTCAATATTTATACTGGAACGAAAGTTCTTTACCATTTTGACCTGTATCGTCTGAAAGACCAAAACGATTTTATCTCCCTTGGCTTTGCAGATTTTTTTGAAGAAGAGGGACTTGTCTGTCTTGAATGGCCAGAAAAAATTACAGACATCCTTCCGAAGCTGCGCATCGAAGTCCATCTATTTCATCAAGGGGAAGAGCAGCGCTTAATCGAGATAAAAAAATTATGAAAAAACTCTCCTTCAGCTCTGTTGAATTTTTACGCGCAACTGCCACGGAAGAAAATTTTCCTGAATTTCCCTATCCTGAAGTTGCGATTGTCGGGCGCTCGAATGTCGGAAAATCGTCCCTCATCAACCATCTCCTCAACCAAAAAATCGCAAAAGTCTCTGCAACGCCCGGAAAAACACAAACGATTAATTTTTTTCTCATCGACAAGAGCCTAATCCTAGTCGACCTCCCCGGTTACGGCTATGCGCGCGTCACAAAAAATCTTAAAGAGTCCTGGGGCAAGGCAATTGAGAGCTATTTTGCAGCAAGTAGAGATATGCGCCTCGTCCTTCTACTTCTAGACATGCGCCACCTGCCAACCGATGAGGATGTGCAATTTTTAAATTGGGCTTTACACCACCAAAAGAAAATCCTTCTCATCTTTACAAAAAGTGATAAACTAACCAGACAAGAGCAGAGAACCGCAAACGAGAAGATAGTGAATTTTTTAAAGCAGAAATTGGGAAAGGCTCCCGCCCATGTGATTCAAAATTTGGATTTAGGAACGAGCCAAAGCCCCGGGGTTGAACGATCAGATTTAGCTCATATTTCTAATATGAGCGACAATCTGATCGTACCAACCACGGGAGCTTTCGCTTCGTCCCGAAACCAAATTTTGAATCACGTTGGATATATCAGCTATTCTATAAAAGATGGATCAAGTAGACAACTCCTAATTACAAAACTCAATGGGCTTAATTAAAAAAGAGACATTCATCTGTCTGGATCTAGAGACAACAGGCCTAGAACCTGAAAACGACCGCATCATTGAGGTCGCAGCTGTCTGTTTTACCTTTGATACGACTCTCAACACATTTGAATCCCTGATCGATCCTGAAATTCCCATTTCAGAAGTCTCTAAAGCCATTCACCACATCAGCGATGAGATGGTGCAGGGCAAGCCAAAGATTGCAGAGGTCTTACCCGCCCTTCTTAAAATGATCGATCGCCATATCATCGTCGGCCACAGCGTTGGAATGGACATCGCCTTTCTCTCTGCCGCAGCACGTCGCCATAACATCCCCAACATCCTCTCCGCCATTGCCTATTTTGACACACTGCGCCTCGCCAGACTTTACGGAGAGTCTCCAACCAATTCGCTAGAAAAACTCCGCGAACACTTTAATATCGAATCCGAGGGCGCTCATCGCGCGATGAGCGATGTCATTGTCAACATCGAAGTCTTTAAATACTTGTCGACAAATTTTCAGACAACCAAACAGCTCTTTGATCGTCTTAAAATGCCCATTCTGCTTAAGACGATGCCTCTTGGCAAACATAAAGGCCGCCTTTTTTCAGAAATCCCCATTGAATACCTACTCTGGGCGGCGCGCAAAGATTTTGACCAAGACCTTCTCTTTTCTATTCGCTCTGAGATTAACAAGCGCAAGGCTGGCAAACAATTTGGCCAAGCAAGCAATCCATTCGCCTCACTTCTTGGAGATGAGTAATGCTCTCGCTAGAAGATCTGCCGGTTAAAGGGAAAAGAGTTTTACTCCGCCTAGATCTGAACGTTCCACTGAACAGCGATGGAACAATTGCCGATGAGACGCGGATTGTCGAAGCACTTCCCTCGATACAGTATCTTCTACAAAAAGACGCTTCGATTATTATCTTAAGCCATTTGGGCAGACCAAAAGGTGTCGATCCTACGCTCTCCCTAAAACCCATTGCGCATAGACTTGGAAAACTACTGGGAAAGCCGGTCCCCTGTCTGGATAAAGCTTCAACGAATCTAACGCCAGGTTCGGTTATTTTATTAGAAAATCTACGCTTTAATCCGGCTGAAGAAAAACCGTCTCTGGATCCACATTTTGCAGAGCAACTAGCAGAATGTGGCGACTACTATGTCGATGATGCGTTTGGAGCAGCTCACAGGGACCATAGCAGCATTACGCGGATCTGCACCCACTTCCCTGGTAAATGTGCAGCGGGTTTTTTACTACAGAAAGAAGTACAAGCCTTTGAACCTCTTTTACACAACCCCAAACGCCCTTTTTACGCCGTTGTTGGTGGATCCAAAATCTCCTCAAAAATTGGCGTTCTAAAAGCGCTCCTTAAAAAAGTCAACGCCCTCTTCATTGGAGGCGGCATGGCCTACACTTTTTTCAAAGCACAAGGCGTCTCCATTGGAGAGTCGATCCACGAAGACGATCAATTAGATGAGGCACGCGCGCTACTTGAACTTTCCCATAAAAGCCAAGTACCCCTATTTCTACCAACAGACCTTGTCATTGCAGATGGCTACAAAGAAGATGCCAGGAGCCAAACAATTTCTGCCCAAGAAGGGATCCCAGACGGGTGGCAAGGAATGGACATTGGCCCAAAAACTGTAGAGCTCTGGAGCTTTGCATTTAAAAAATGTCATACCCTTTTCTGGAATGGTCCCGTCGGGGTCTTTGAGATGCGTCGCTTTGCGCATGGAACAGAGAGCCTTGCCCGATCAATTGGAGCGCTCGATGCACAAACGGTTGTTGGCGGAGGCGATTCTATTGCTGCAATCAATCAATTTCACCTTGGCATAAACTTCTCCCACCTCTCAACAGGCGGCGGCGCAAGTCTTGAGCTTCTTGAATTTGGAACGCTACCGGGGATCGAAGCTCTAGAAAAGAATCAATCAGCCACGTAATTGATAAAGTAGGTTAGATACCGATAGACGCCATAGGCGATGAAAAACCCGACAGGAACTCCACCCACTGCAGCTAAAAGAACAAGCTTTAATCGCTTCCCAGCGCCAAGTAAAGTTGCAAGCCATAAGGCAGTAATAAAAAAAAGAATATCAAGACTAAGCGTGAGACCACTTGGCAAATGAACCAGCTTCCCAAGACAGCCGCACGGCAACCCCCACAGCATCCAAAAAAAAGAGTAGCCTGCCCAAAGCATAAAGATAGGAGCAATCAGAGCCCAGCTCTTCCACTCATCATGAAAAAGGACAAGAGAGGCTACCAGCATCACTTCAAAAATAGCAATGAGACGGTCAAAAGTAATAAGCAAATCACTTGGGAAAAAAAGCTTGCTAAATGCAGCAATTAGTAAGATAAGTCCTACAAAAAGAGAGGCATAGAAGGAAAGTTTTACTTTAAAATTTTTACTCATCGCACAACGCCAATTTCCTTTTTTTTTTCAGAGAGTTCACGTATACTAACAACTATGCTCGAGACAATCAATAATTGGATTATTAGCCACGCAAATCATGCCCACTGGCTGATCTTTGGAGCGATTCTGCTAGCAGGCTGCAATCTTCCCATTAGCATCGATCTCATCCTAATCCTTGCTGCCGTTCTTGCTGCAACAACACTTGCAGATCAAGCTCCTCACCTTTTTCTTGCTGTCTACCTAGGTTCTTTTTTCTCCGCATGGATCGCCTATTGGATCGGCAGATTGCTCGGTCCTAAATTAACCAGCATTCGTTTTTTTGATCAACTCCTTGCTAAAAAAAGACTTGATTCGATTAATAATTTTTATGAAAAATACGGCTTTCTCACACTTCTCATTGGACGATTCATCCCCTTTGGAGTCCGCAACTGCCTTTTTCTGACAAGTGGCATTGCAAAAGTCCATTTTGGCAAGTTTGCCGCCCGGGACTCTTGCGCCTGCCTGATTTGGGCAGGCCTCTCATTCTCTTTTTTTTACACACTAGGTCACAACTACGAACGGCTAATTGTTTGGATGAAAACCGCCAACCTTTTTATTTTCCTCGCTTTCAGTGTGACGGCAATTGGAATCATTTGGTATAAGAAAAGGA
>JABDDH010000003.1 GCA_013287705.1 Chlamydiota bacterium
CCGCCCTGAATTGCAGCGCCGATCGCCACAACTTCATCTGGATTTACCCCTTTATGCGGCTCTTTACCAAAGATCTCGCGGACCTTTTTCTCAACAGCCGGCATACGGGTCATTCCGCCAACAAGAATTACCTCATCAATCTGATCTTTAGAAAGACCAGAGTCTTTTAAGGCTTTTAGGCACGGCTCTACTGTACGCTCAATCAGGTTGTGAGTTAAACTCTCAAGTTTTGCGCGTGTGAGGGTGAGTGCCATGTGTTTTGGACCTGTTGCATCCATTGTGATAAATGGCTGGTTGATCTCTGTAGATTGTGTTCCTGAGAGTTCAATTTTCGCCTTTTCAGCAGCATCCCGTAGACGTTGCAGTGCCATCTTGTCTTTACTTAGGTCGATGCTGTGCTCTTTTTTGAACTCTTCAAGCAACCACTTTAAGATCGCATTGTCAAAGTCATCACCACCCAGATGGGTATCTCCATTTGTTGAGAGCACTTCAAAGACGCCATCGCCGATCTCTAAGATTGAGATGTCAAATGTTCCACCGCCGAGGTCAAAGACGGCAATTTTCTTCTCTTTTTGCTTGTCAAGTCCATAGGCGAGAGCGGCAGCTGTCGGCTCTGGAATAATACGCAGAACGTTGAGGCCTGCGATTCTACCGGCATCTTTTGTCGACTGCCTTTGTGAGTCATTGAAGTAAGCGGGAACTGTGATGATCGCCTCTGTCACTTTCTCACCGAGATATGCTTCTGCAGTCTCTTTCATTTTAATGAGGACTTGCGCTCCAATCTCTTCTGGAGAGAGCATTTTGTTGTCAATTTGGAAAGCGACATCGCCATTGCTATTTTGCGTCACTTTGTAAGGAACTGTTTCGATTTCAGATTTAACTTCTGAGTATTTACGGCCGATAAAGCGCTTTGCAGAATAGATTGTCTTTTCTGGATTGGTTACTGCCTGTCTTTTTGCCGGCACGCCAACTAAACGCTCTTCACCTTTAAATGAGACGATAGATGGTGTCGTTCTCATTCCTTCGGCATTGGCAATTACTTTTGGAGTTCCGCCTTCCATGATAGAAACGCAGGAATTTGTTGTTCCTAGGTCGATTCCAATAATTACTTTTTTCTTTTTCTCGCTCATATGTTCTCCTTAGTTATATTTTTTCTTGTAAAGTAGGTTTTTTTGAAACTTTAACGCGAGCTACGCGTAAAATGCGTTCACCACTCCTATAGCCGCGAACAAATTCTTGTAAGATAATCCCTTCAGGATGATCGTTGCTCTCTTCTGTTTCAACCGCCTCATGTAGATGAGGGTCAAAGAGTTGCCCTTGAGATTCAAAAGGGACGATCCCGTGCTCTGAAAGAAGATCTTTAAATTGTCCTAAAATCATCTCAAATCCATAGGCCCAGTTGCGCGTCTCATCTGACATCTGACTTGTAAATTTCAGCGCGTTTTCTAAATTGTCCATAGGTAAGATCAGATCCTGCATCACATTATCAATGGCAAAGCGGAGGGTCTCTTGCTTCTCTTTTTGCATCCGTTTGCGCGTATTTTCCATGTCAGCAAGTAGACGCAAATACTTCTGTTTATAATCATCAATCTCAACTTCTTCGATGGGTTGATTGATCAATTCGTCTTCGTTCATAAAACTCCTGTTTTGTCTTCAAGTAGTGGGCACTGCAACAGACTTGAATGATGTTGTGTAAGGGTTAGGTTTGTGACGTCTGGGGTTCGGAAGCTGATTTTAAATTTGTAGATGCTGCGGGTGAGCGTTTCGCTAACCGCATCCGATGCTGTTTTTAAAATCTCAAAGAGCTTCCGATAAGGAACACGGCTTGGGCCTAAAATTCCAATTGCCCCGACAGTTGTCTGGTTAATACGATAGGGGATGGCAATAATTGTGCAACCGGATGCGGGGAGAAGGTCCTCTCCAATCCAGCAAGAGAGGCGGTTCTCTGTGCACGCTTGTTGTAAAAATGAGCGCAGGTGAGTCGGGTTTTCAAATAAGGCAAGCCCTTGAGCAAGGCTTGAGGCGTCATTAAAATCGGGGTAGTTGAGAAGTGTAGAAAAGCCTGTTTTATAGATGTCCTCTGAGCTGAAATTGGTATAGCCAACAATGTGGCGTAGCATCAGTTCTCCGTAGAGTTTTGTGGCTAAGATCTCTTCTTCTGGGCTGAGGGTTGGCTTGTCAAATCCCTTCAGACGAAAGTGAAAGTAGGATTCGATCCGTTTTAGGGTGAAGCTGCTCAGTTTTTTATCAACGTAGAGGAGCTCTGTATGGACAAGGCCAAAGTCAGTAATTAAAATGCAGAGGCAGCGATTCTGGTCAATTCCTGTTAGCTTAATATCGAGGATGAGGTCGTGGTCAAATCTAGGTGCTGAAAGAAAGACTGTGCATTTTGAGGCTTCGCTTAAAATTTCAGCCGTTGATTGGAGGTAAAGAGCAATTTCTCGTGTCTCTTTAAGGAGCTTTGAGCGCAATTCTTTGACGTCTTTTTGCTCTGAAACAAGGAGTGTATCGGCATAGAGCTTATAGGCCATTTGTGTTGGGATGCGTCCCCCGGAGGAGTGCTGCTGTTTTAAGAAGCCGGTCTCTTCGAGCTTTGTGAAGTAATTGCGAATGGTGGCGGAACTTAAATGATCAAAGCCGTTCTCTCTAAGCGTGTTAGATCCAATTGGCTTGCCAGACTGCAGATAGAGTTCTACAAGGCCGAGTAAAACTAGGCGCTCTCTTTGATCTTTAGCAGGTCTTGTTTGGCGCATCATTTTCATGGTTTTTGTCCATTCTTAAAAAACTCATCTTAGCAAATCGAGAAAAAAAGTCCAAGCAAAATTTAGCAGTTGAAAATATCGAGTGCTAAGTATTTTGTAATATACTTACTATCAACGACTAAAAAATCCTTCTGTTTATCGTCTAAATAAAATAGTTGATAAAAAATATTTTTTAATATAAAACTTACATTAAGTGGAACTAACACCAAACAAAAAGGCGAGGATAATGTCAATTAATTCAACTTCTCAGGTTTCTCTAGCTGATCAGGTGTTGCGTAGTCCGTCTGGACGCCGAGTCCTTTACTTCCGGACGGGCAGCTGACTCCTGTTGCTCATGTTGTTGCGCGGACGGCTGTCGGAAGTCAAGGAGAGAGCACGCAAATCTCCGTCTCGACTTTTTAACATTTTGATTATTAAAAATTTATAAAAACCATTAAGGGAAGAGACAATCCTTTTCCCCTCTTTTTCTTGTCTCAAGAAAGACATTTCTCTTCGTCTCCATCTCAATCTTGGGTCGACGGTAAATCGGCTATCAAGTACACTCTTGCTTCACGGGGAGCTATTCTCTGGGAAATATGGGAATCAAACTAAGGAATATATCATGCAGAAACCCAAAGCAACACAGCCGCCCAAGCCAACACATTATCGTTGGTTAGTCACTGGCCTTATTTTCTTCATTACTCTTGTTAACTTTATCGATCGTTCCGCTGTCTCATTTGTGATTGGACCCCTTAAAGAAGAGTTTCAATTTACCGACACTCAATTTGGTATGATTTTATCAGCTTTTGGATTGGGATATGTCGCGCTAACTGTTTTGGGTGGTTGGCTTGTTGACCGCTGGGGAACGCGTATTGTATGGCCCCTTGCGGCTGTCGGCTGGTCGCTCTGTGTCGGTTTTTTAGGTTTTGCAGTCGGCTTTTGGAGTTTTATTGGTTTGCGGTTTCTTCTAGGTGTTACAGAAGGGCCTCACTTTCCTGCAATGTCTCGTGCGATTCGAGACTGGTTGCCTCAATCAGAGCGAGCGCGAGCGCTTTCTGTTGGACTTGTGGCGATTCCCCTCTCATCTGTTATCGGCGCCCCAATTACCTCTTATTTAGTTGCTGATTTTGGCTGGAGAGTCATGTTTTTTGCCATCAGTGCAGTGGGGATTATTTGGGCGGGCGTCTGGTACTACTGTTTCAGAGATCATCCTCAAGATTCAAAATACATGGGAGAAGAAGAGAAAGCTCTTCTTGCGTCATCTGCAGTTAAAGAAGATGCTATTGAAAAGGCGCCCATTGACTGGCTCTTTATTTTAACCCATCCGACGCTTGCAGCGAATAACTTTGCCTATTTTGCGTTTGGGTATATGCTCTTTTTTGCAACTCTCTGGTTGCCAGGCTATTTTCTCTCTCAACACGGATTGAACCTGAAGAGCGTTGGTTGGTATTTGACAATTCCCTGGCTTGTGGGAGCGATCTTCTTAAAAGCCGGAGGTATTCTTTCTGACTGGATCTATAAAAAGACAGGCAGTAGCCGATGGGCCAGATCGCACGTCATTTGGATGAGTCAGCTTCTTGCTGCGATCTTCTTTGTTTGCCTCGGCTTTACCCAGTCTCTTGGAATGTCAATCTTCTTTTTAAGCTTAGGCCTCGGTTTTGGTTTGATGCCACAATCTGCCTTTTTTAGCGTCAATATCGATGTGGCAAAGGCGCGCTCTGCTTCTGCACAAGGGGTAACCTCTGGCTGTTTGGCTATTGCTGGCATTATCGCTCCGGCACTTACTGGTTTATTGATTGACTGGACAGGCAATTATCAGGGAGCTTTCTTACTCCTTGGAGGCTTGATCGGTCTCGCCGTGATTGTGGTGATTCTGTTCCACTTCCCAGACCAGCTCTCCTTGTCACAAAAATGTGGGTTTGTCTCAAGAAGAAAGTTTTTTGAAAAACCCAAAAAAATCGCAAAATAAATTATTGGAATAATACCATTTGCAGGGAATAAGTTGTGATCCGATTGCAGAGAGTTGCAGTTCTGTATCAAGTACTTGTGGCAAGTTTCTCTCTGATTGTTGTCATGTCCAATATTCTCTCTGCAAAGATGGTTCAGCTGCCCATTATAGGGTTGACCATCCCTGCGGGATTAATTACCTACCCACTCACCTTTTTGCTAAGCGACCTTGTGACCGAGATTTTTGGCAAAAAACGTGCTCAGCTCATGGTCTACTTGGCTTTTGCGATGAGCATGCTTAGTTTTGGGATGATTCAAGTAGGTCTTGTTTTACCGACAGTCGATCCAGAGCAGAAAAAAGCTTTTGATTCGGTCTTAGGTCTTTCAGGCTTAAGAATCTTTTCTTCCTTAGTCTCTTACATCACAGCACAAATTCTGGGCATTCAGATCTATGCGATGATCAAAAAATGGACAGGTCCCAACCTTTTATGGCTGCGCAATAATGGCGCCACCTTTTTATCACAGCTCATCGATACAGTCTTGATTGATCTGATCTTTTTATGGTGGGGCCTCGGGCTGTCGATGCAGCTCGTTTTTCCAATCATGCTCTTTTCCTACCTCTACAAAGCTTTTTTTAGCGTTGCGTGTACCCCGATATTCTATTTTCTTGTTTTCCTCATCCGTGGAAGAACACAAACTAGTCTTCTAGAATCAGCGGCAAGACGTCGATAAGGGTTGGGGACCAGTCAAGGCCGCGCTTGTAGACAAGGCGGGAGGCGATGGAGCAGGCGATGATCGCTTTTTTATGAATGTCAGGGAGATCGGATAGGATTCTGTCGCGGTATTTTGTTCGTAAAATTTTGGGGCAGTACTGAATCAAGGTTTTAATGAGAGGATCATGCGGGTCTTGTGAGAGCTCAATTGTTTCAAGATAGGAGAGAAGCTGGTAGGTGTAACTGTTGATCCTTTGCGAGATCCATTCGGAGATGTCTGTGAGAAAGGCTTGGGATCTTGAGTGGGTTTTTAAGAGAAGATCTGCTTCGTCTTTGGATCTGTCGCGGATAATCTCGAGAACTTCTTTCACATACTCTGTTTTGATCTGGAGAAATTCTTTTTCGGAGAGGGTAAGCCCGGCGAGCACCTCAAAAGAAGAGCAGATCACGCCGCCCTTATTGGCGGAACTATCTTTGATAATGAGAAGGCCGAGCTTTTCAAGAGACCTGCGTGCCCAGGGGGTAAGGTAGAGATTTGCCCCTTCAACAATGGCTTTCGAGGTGGGGGTTCCGGTCTCATCAAGAAATTCTTGCCAGTTATTATCGTTCACTGTTTTTGGCCTGCCGCCAGCTGGAATAAAAATATCTGTCTTTGTCTGGTGGACATTGTGGCGGAGCAGATGGTTCATTTCACTGCCAGAGAGCCACTCTTCGACGACTTTGTTTTCTTTTTTACGCAAACAGAGACTTTTTTGAGCATAAGCGGATTCTTCTTTTTTAGTTCGGGTATCGACGAGAAACCCGCCGTCATGCAGATGTTCTGCTGGATAGAAGCGGATCGCCTTTCCTTCTTTAAAAAGAGCTGCAAGAATCTCAAGATCAAGCCCTTTTGGATCGAAGATTGTCCCAGAACCGTCAATGAGTGCAAGAAGGTGCGCCGTTTGTGGATAAAATCTGTATAAGTTGAGAATCTGGTTGCCGGCAACGTCGCCGTCAGGGCCTCCGGTCATCTTGATGGTAAAGGGGTCTTTATACGGATCGATCTGTAAGAACTTGAGAAGCTCTTCCATGTAGACGTTGACGCCAAAAGAGGTGACACCAAATTCTTTGTGGTTGATTCCAGCTCCTGGCTTGCTGCTGATGAAGGATCTGCCGGGTTTATAGTTGTTAAATTGGCTATAGGTGGAGATCCATTCAATCATCTCGTTGAACATATTTTCATCAGGGCCTAGATAAATATATTCTGGACGGCCGTAGTAATCGACAATGTCTTTTGCTCGCAACCGCCCATCTTCTTCGCAATTAATTAGAACCAGGAGTGCTTCGACAAAGGAGCGTTGAGCCTGGTAGAGGTTCTCTTTTTTCTGCTCAGCATGGAAGTTTTTCAGCTCTGTCTCAAGTTTTTCTTGGGTCACATCCGCTTCTTGTAGTTCGCGTGCATAGATCTCTTCTTCGATTTTTAGCCTTCCGTAAGGCTCGAGGAGGATAACAGCTTTAGCACCCCCTTCCGGGATGTCTTTGTTTTTTTTCTGTTGGGTAAACGCAAGGCCGTAACACTCGGCAAAAGTATTGCCGCGATCTAGGACATACTGCTCCACTTTTTCCGGATAGACGGTTCTGACGCCGCCTCGGGCTAGATCGACAAAACGGATATGGAAGCCAATAAAGGATCCTCCCTTAATGAAGAATAGAGCAAAGGGGAGTTCTGGAAATTTTTCTGTTCGATCATAAGGTGTCTGGCTAAGAAAGATCGGATCCAGGCGGAAGCTTAAGGCTGTTTTGTTATTGCGGTAGAAGTTTGTTTTAAGGGTCGAGTCGACAAAAGCAATTGCCTGTTTAAAGATGTTTTTGCGACGCGTGTCATTGACCTCTTGTCCTGTATCGAGTTTGTCAACAAGGTCAAGTAAGCGATCTCGCATCGATTCGTATTTTTTAAGATCTGCTTTTTGAGGATCAAATTTCTGTTCAAACGCCTCTGTGAGTTGGATTGTTAGTTCCGGGTGGCGGCAGATCCCTTCTTCGATATTGCTGAAGGAGTAGATATTAGGATCTAGATGAACGAGGATCTGATGAACAAAAGAGACGATGCTTTTAATCAGATTGCCGATATTGCCCCTGACAAGCCGAGCGTCGACAAAAACCTGTTCGATCTCTTTTTCTCCTTCAAAGAATTTAATGGTGACAAGTTCTCGTAAAAAGTCCTTTATATCAGCAGCTTCCCAAGCAGCATTTCCTTGGCTCCCGTGAATACCAAGGGACATCAGGATGATGCTATCTTTACTATAGGGATCAACATAGGTTGAATTGACTTTTTGCATCACAAGAGAGTGGCGGTGGATCATCTTGGCTAGGCGATAGAGAAAGTCGTGTTTAGGGACATGTTTCCATGCAAGGACGATCTGCATAGAGGGACTCTTTGTCTTCTTCCACTCTTCATTGTAGCGCACCTCATATTGACACATGTCGCGTGTTTTTGCCCGATAGTACATGTCGAGAGCAAGAATGAGGCGCTCTTTATTCAGAGAGCGGATAAAACGCGGATTCATCGAGTCGATAATTTGCTGGACGCTTTCTCGTGTCATCTCCGGATTACGGGCTGTGACAAGTTGCAAGACCTCTTGCAACTCTGATTGCGGCATGCTCTCTTGGGTTCTCTTCTCTTGGTATTGGGTGAAAAGGATCACGGCAATGCGCAATGCTGTTTTGATCTGATCAAAAGGTGGGGGGCTATTGGAGAGAAAAGCTCTGTAGTTTTTGATGCCATACTTTCGGTACTGTTTTAGAATGCGCACGTCGGCATCAGGGCTATCGAGACAGATAACAATGGCGCTCTGCGGAAGGTGGATATTGGAGAAGTAGCCTTGGAGGTGAAAATCCATGAGGTTGTGAGCGACGAGCATCACATTTTCACGTCCCACCTCATCGAAGAATTTAGGCGGCATATGTTCTTCGATAAAGAGATAGAACTCTTCAAATTTCTGGATCTCTTTTTTAATGTCTGCTTGGCGCTGTTCTTTAGATATTGGCATAATTCTCGACTTTGTACATTTTTTGGGTCGATTTTCACAATCTTTTGACTTTGAGTGGGTTGAAAATTTTGCTCATGGCTTTTTAAGCCACTTTGCAAAATTTTCAACCCACTCAAAGTCAAAATCTTGCAAAACTCGACTCCAAACATGTACAAAGTCGAGATAATTGGGTGAATGCCAGATACCGATTTTTCAGTCACCAACTAATTTTGAAATTCCATACGGAATAATAATGAGCGAGAACATCCCTAAGATTAAAGTTAGTTCGTAAGCGAAGATGTTTGTAATGCCAAGGCCGTCTGGAGGGAGAAAACCGCAGACGATGCCGATAATGGAGATGAGAGCCCCGCTGCCAGAAGTGGTCCAGATACCCCATTTACCTCCTGGGATACGGAACGACCGCGAGACCTCCGGCTTTGAATAGTGCAAGCGCACTGCCGCTACAAAGAGGCCGACGTAGACCAAGAGTGCAAGCTGTGCTGTAATTGTCGATAGAAGCCAGAAAGAGGCGTTGACACTCGGCATGAGGAAAAAAGCAGAAGAGAGGAGAGAGACAATAACTGCCTGAATGATCAGGATACGCGAGGGGACCCCGTAGCGATTCATTTTCCCAAGAGCCTTGGGCAAGCTTCCATCGAGGCAGGCGATCATAAGCCCTTTTGTGGGACCGATGATCCAAGCGCCAACAGCGCTGATACCTCCCAAGATAATACAGCTTGCAATGACGGGCACCATCCAGGGCATCTGGTACGCATCAAAAAAGTGCTTAAAGGCCTGGAGGACTCCCGTAACAAGATTGAGCTCTTGCTGTGGAACGATGAGGGCGATAGAGAGTGAAGAGGCAACCATTGTTACAAGGATAACCATGACAGAGATCAAAAGTGCTCTAGGGTAGTCACGCCGTGGGTTTTCCATCTCACGTGCATGGGTTGCTGCCATTTCAAGGCCAAGTAGGCCAAAGAGAACAGTTGCAAAAAAGGGAAGATGCAGAGAGCTTGACCATTTAGGGAAGAGTTCATTGTGAGTGAAGTGGATCTGTAATTCATTCCCAGAGAACCACCAAATGAGACCTAGAACGGAGATAAAGATCATGGGAAGGATGGTCCCAATAATCGCCCCAAGGCTGCTGAGGAGGCTTGAAATACGCATTCCAAAACAGTTGAGAAGAGTTGCTCCCCAAAATAGCCCTAAGATCAATAGGACCATATACGTCTTATTTTCTGCCATTGAAGGGTTGAAAAAATAGGTCGTTGTCCCAGCAATCAGTGCCATAATCGTTGGATACCACGCCAAGTTATAGATCCAGCTCATCCAGATCACGATGAGGCCGAGTCGTTTTCCGAATGCTTCACGGACCCAAATATAGATCCCACCGGTTGTCGGCCATCCGGTTCCCAATTCTGCAGAGACAAGAGCGCTGGGAATAAAGAAAAAGATTGCGGCGCAAGCGTAAAATAAGAGCATCGATGCGCCATAATAGGCTGAAAAGGGGAGAGAGCGGATGCTGTCGACTGCGATGACATTGATCATGACAATCTGAAAGAGCGTCAGGAGTTTTTTCTTTTTTTTCATGAGGATTCTCTATTTTTAAGGAGCCGTAAACTATTGAGTCCTACAAGGAGTGTGCCTCCTTCATGCAAGACAACTGCCGCCCATAGAGGAACGAAACCAAAGAGTGCGGGCATTGTCGTTCCTACAATAACAAGTAGCGCAAGCGTTAAATTCTGTTTGAGGATGCGTATTGTCTTGTCTGCTTTATTTAAGAGAAAGTCTATCAGCTCAAGATCGTCCTGCAAGAGCACAACATCTGCTGCTTCGATAGCTGTTGCACTGCCAACTTTTCCCATAGCGATGCCAACAGTTGCTCGAGCAAGTGCCGGCCCATCATTAACCCCATCGCCGACCATGATGAGGCCTCCTTCTTTTGAGAGGCGTGCGACGTGCTCGAGTTTTTCTTCGGGTTTTAAACTGTGGAAGAGAGTAAGGTCAAGCAGTGAGGCGACGCTCTTGCCGCTCTTTTCATTGTCACCGGTTAACATGAAGAGTTTGAGTCCTCTTTTTTTAAGCGGTTGTAGCGCTTTTTCTGCGCTCTTGCGCACCATGTCGGTAAAGGTGATTTGATAAATGGTTGTCTCAATTAAGAGGTAGGAGCAGATATGGTTTTCTGTTTTAGGTAATGAGAAAGAATTTTTTGAGAAAATCCAGCCGTAGTTTCCAATAGCAACTTCGATTTTTTTACCTTTTACGATGACAAAGCCTTCCAGTCCCTGTCCTGCAACATGTTGAAAATCAGCAATTTCAATAGGGTCAATTTTTTTGTCTCTAGCATAACGTAAAACGGCCCGAGCAATGGGATGGACGGCGTGTCGCTCCAGGCCTGCTGCTATTCCAATTGCCATTGAATCATCGATGCTTTCTTCTGCGAGTGGATAAAAGCCGTGACAGACAAGCTCGCCTGTTGTGAGCGTCCCTGTTTTGTCAAACGCTATCTGAGAGCACCTTTTTAGAGCGTCTAAAACAACACCGCCTTTGAGTAGAATTCCCTTGCGGCTGCAGCTGCTAATCGCACTTAAATAGGCAGTCGGTGTTGCGAGGATGAGGGCGCAAGGAGATGCAGCGACAAGAAAGCTGAGGGCGCGGTATAGCGCGCCTTCGACACCGAGGAAAGGAATATTAAGTAAATAAGGGAAGCTTGCAGTAAAAAATAGAAAGAGCAGAATAATTGCCGAGGCGTAGTAGCTCCCAAATCGATCGAGTATTTTTTCAAGTTTAGGTTTTGCCTCTTGCGCCTCGGTAATGAGCTTGATAATGCGAGAAAGTGTTGAATCAGCAGAGCGCCGCGTGACGCGGATGGTCAGAGTGCCGTCTAGATTGTAGGCTCCAGCTGGCACTTCATCACCGACTGTGCGCGGGACAGCTCTTGTCTCTCCTGTCAGGTGTGAGAGGTTGACAAAGGAGCTTCCTGCAATCACCTCACCATCTAAAGGGACAACCTCTCCTGCACGGACAAGAAGCGCTTGTCCAAGCGCAATTTCTTTCACAGACTGTTCAAAAAATGTTCCATCATCTTCAATAACGCAGCCCATTTTTGGTGCAATTTGATTGAGATGAATCAATCCGGTATGGGTTTTTTTTGTGACAAATTCTTCCAAAGCACCAGAAATTTCAAAGAGGACAAGTAAAAGCGCTCCTTCCATCGGCGAGCCGATGAGGACCGAGAGGAGGGCGGCAAGTGTCATGAGCAGGTCGATATTGATATGGAACTTTTTAATGTCGTCGCACGCTGCAATGAGAGCCGGAGTTCCTGAGAGGAAATAGACTAACATCAGAGAAATTTCGGATATGACAGGGATGAAGAAAAAAAATATAAAGGAGAGAATCAGGAGGAGGGCTGAGACGATAGAGATTTTTAAGGGGAGGTTTTTCCCCCAGCTGCGAGAATGTGTTGTGAGGAAAGGACTGATGCTCTCTTCTTTTCCAGACGCAAAAAATTCATCAAAATAGTAGTGCCCCATTAAGTTATCCGCGAATGGCTTGTGAAATCAGATAGACGAGACTTGCGGAAAGTAGTGCAAGCGCACAATTCCAGATGATCGTTGTCAAGATGCGATTGCCTTCGGCTCTGCAAGCAAGGAGGGAGGCGCCAATAAAGAGGAGCGCTGCGGCACAGGGAACCCCCATCGGTGATAAAAAAGCTGGACCAAGTAAAAAGAGAGCGCTAATTAAAACGCCAATGCCGGCACCACAACTCTGTTTGAGCGGATGTTCGTACGATTCGAGCTTTAGCCCCATCTCTTCTTCTAACATCACAAGCAGTAGGCGATTATCATCTGCCATCAAAACATTGATGACCTCTTCTAGGAGCTTTCCACTAAAACCTTTGGCACGGTAGAGTTCACTCAGCTCTTCTCTCTCTTGCTCCCGATGGTGCTCAATTTCAAATCGCTCTTCTTCAATGACTCTATGGAGCCTAGTAAGTCTAGACCAACCAAGGAGCGCGCTGCGTCCCACTTTCCAGAAAAAAAAGCCAAAGGTAAATAAAGAGAGAAAAAGGATCAGCGGTTTGTGCTCTATGCCAAAAAAAGGCAAGACGATCCAGAGTAGTAGTCCAATCAGCGCTGTCTCTTTTATACTATCGGCACAGGCTGACAAGTGGCCTGGCATCTCGGTTCCGTGAATCTCGGCCATGGCATAAGCGCCTTTAGCACGGGCAATACGGAGGTGTTCGAGCGTCGATTTTCCTTCAAAGTGTTCTGATGTCACGAAATTATCCCTCGATTAGGTGCGTTAGTAGAGAACAGAGGTCGAGATGGTCTTGGCCTGCCATGATTTCGCGAATCGAATGCATGGAGAGTTGTGGAATACCGATGTCAACAGCTTCTATTCCAAGAGCTGCTGACAGGATGGGGCCAATTGTGCTCCCGCAACCGACATCCGATCGTGAAATAAACGATTGATGCGGCAGACCAAGAGAGAGGCACGCCGCGATAATAGAAGCTGCAGTTTTTGCTGTTGTTGCGTACTTTAGATCAGCGTTATACTTAACGACAACACCCTCTCCGAGAAGTGGAGGTGCGCTCATGTCGTATCGATTGGCGTAGCTTGGGTGAAAGGCGTGGGCCATATCAACGGAGATAAGAAAAGATCTGCTTTTAAACGCATAAAGCTCTTGTCCTTTAATTTCTAGGATCATGGCGATGCGCTTAAGCAGATCTGTAGTAAAAACAGATGCGGCGCCAGTTGGGGAGCGCGACCCAATCTCTTCATGATCGAGAAAAAGAGCCACCTGGAGCGTCTCTTCACTTGTACGGCTTTGCACCATCGCACTCATAGCTGCATGAACACCTGCTAGGTTGTCGATGCGATAGGAGGCAATCCATTCGTTACATCTGCCCAAAAAACGACTCTTTTCTAGGGGGACAAGAAAAAGATCGTGGCTTAAAATCTCTTTCTCTAAAAAATCCTCAAGGGAAAAAGCGGGGTCAAGGCCCATGATCGGCAAGAGATGCTCTTGTTTGTTGAGGATCAGCCCCTCTTCATTGACTTTTCGATCTAAGTGGATAGCAAGCTGCGGAATGATGCATGGCATCTCTTCGAGAAATACGAGTTCTGAGCTTTGGTCTTTTCTTGTAATTTTACCAGCTATGGCTAAATCGCGGTTGAGCCACGAAGAGAGAAGAGGCGCCCCATACGGCTCAACGGCAAAAAGAGTCATGTTTTTTTGATGCTGTTCAGGCTTTGGTTTTAACTTGAGGCCCGGACTGTCTGTATGAGTGGCTAGAATGCGCGCAAGTTTTGGGAGTTTTTCTGGAAGAGAAAATGCGGCCAGGGCCCCTTCTTTTACGAGGTAGTAACTCTTCCCCGCCTCTAAACTCCAGATCTCTTCTTCTTTAAGTTCTTCAAAGCCTGACTGTGCAAATCTCTTTGTAAGTTCATAAACAGCATGGTATGCAGTTGGCGAATTATCAAAAAAATCTTTCAAGTCTTCTAAAAAATTAAACAGCTTTCAGCTCCTTGATGCCATTCAGATATTTGTGCAGCACAATCGGTAGGGTTACAGATCCATCGGCATTTTGATTGTTTTCAAGAAGCGCGACCATGAGGCGTGATGTGGCAAGTCCAGAACCATTGAGCGTGTGCACAAACTCCGGTTTTTCTTCCTTTCCTTTGAATCGAATATGAGATCTGCGCGCTTGAAAATCGGTACAGTTTGAGACGGAGGAGACCTCGTAGTAGCGGTTCTGCCCTGGAAGCCACACTTCTATGTCCACTGTCTTTGCAGCTCCAAAAGACATGTCGCCAGTTGTCAGTAGCATATTGCGGTAGTGGAGATTGAGCCCTTCTAAGATCTCTTCTGCGCTCTTCATCATGGAATTAAATATATCGGCGCTCTGCTCGGGTGTTGTAAAACAGAACATCTCAACTTTATTGAACTGATGCACGCGAATCAGGCCGCGCTCTTGAGATCCAGCAGCTCCCGCCTCTCTGCGAAAGCAGGGGGTATAAGAGATGTATTTACGTGGCAGCTCATCGGCACGCATAATCTCGTCATAGTGGAGTCCGTTGAGCGCAACTTCGGCAGTTGGAATCAAGTAGAGATGGTAATCTGGATCGTGGATCTTGAAGAGCTGTTTTTCAAATTTTGGCAGTTGCCCGACTCCATACATCATTTCAGGGCGTACAACGTGCGGCACCATCCACTGCTCAAACCCATTTTCTAAATGGATGTCGATCATGTAATTCAAAAGTGCCCACTCAAGGCGTGCTCCTAAATTGCGATAAGTTAAAAAGCCACTCCCTGAGACTTTAGCGCCGCGCTTAAAATCAAATAGGTGGAGCTTTTCATTGAGCTCGACATGGTTTTTAAAGGTAAAGGCAAACTCTCGTTTGGCGCCAAAAGTCTTGATGCAGACGTTGTCTTTTGGATCGGGGGAGATGGGAATCTCACTCATTGGGATGTTGGGCAAAGCAGACATTTCAGTGTGCAATTCTGCCTCTAAGCGCCTCACCTCTTCATCTAACATGCTAATGGCGCTGCCCTTTGTTCCCACCTGAGCCATCAGCTCCGAGGCGTCTTCTTTGAGCCGTTTTTTCTCCCCAATCTCTTTAGAAAGAGCATTCCGTTCTGATTTGAGTAGTTCAACAAACCCAAGTTTTTCTCTCAACTTCTCATCAAGAGCGATAATGGATTCTAGAGATATAGTTGGATCTTTTGCTTTTAGTCTAGATTCAATGGCGAGTGGATCTTTGCGAATGAGCTTAATGTCTAACATGAATTGCGTCTTTGTCTTGATTGTTAAGACCTGATTCTAAGACAAAGACGGATTATCCTCAAGGGAAGCTCTTCTTAAGCTTGTGGCGTTGTGTATGTGTAAGTCAGCTGCCCTGCGTGGTCGACACCAACAGTGCACCTAGATCCTACGGGAAGAAAGGTCTTGGTCTGATGGTTGAGTAGTTGACGTGTCCCTTCTGGATTTTCAGGGAGATAGGCGATGACAATTTTTATATCTTTGCCGCCAGTTGTTGTTACTATAAGTCCGTAGATTACATGTGTTGGAGAGGGGGTGGCGGGGTCCTCAGGGCTGGTGGCAGATAGTTTCTCTATGGTATGTCGCATGCGATAGGGCCGGGCTGTGAAAGACTCATCAAAATCAACTAGATCGAGTATTAGTTCTCCAACTGATTTTTGAGGACGAGGTTTTTCTAGTTCTGCTGGAGAGGCAACAGTAAATTCAGTTGGGTTGGAGCTTTCATCTTCTACCCTATTGCTACGGTATTGATACTCCTCTTGGAGAGTTGTTTTATTTGACCCCTGTTTTTTACCCAAAAAATAGGCAGAAACAGCCCCAATAATAACAAAAAGGGGAAGGGCAACACTTGCAACAACGGTCGATGTTGTAGAACAGCCGAGAGCAATGGCTGCGATAGCTCCTGAGACAACGGCAACAGGAATCCCAGCAAGGACAAGGATTAGTGTGACAATGGCAGTTATCGATGCAGTGACAAGAAGGGCAAGAAAAATATTTTTTACAATACGACATATCTTGCCGGTTTCATTGTTTTCTGGGGATTTATACGTAGCACTTCCTAGAGGTTTTTCCCTCTGAAGCATTATAGATTTAATAGCCATAAATCACTCACATTGTTTTATCAATATTTTAATACACATTATAAATACAGGTCAATTGCAGAAATAATTTTACTGCTTAATGTTTTAAAAACAACATTTTGAGTAACGAGACCGCAAAAAAACCCTATTATACATTGCAATAATCATTGCATTCAATGTTAAAAAATCAAATTAACGCCATTCTCCGCAAAAGCCTCTGTTTTTTAACCTTGAATTGGAGTTGCCTATCTGTTATTCTCGGGCCTCGACCTAAAAAACTTGGTATAGAGTCACATTATGGCAAAACAGCAGATCGCTCAAAACCCCTTGATCCTCAGATTCCATCGTCTCATGGATGCTTTTGCCAAATCCGATGATGAACGCGATTTTTACCTCGATAAGAAAGAGGGCTTTCTTCTCTATGCAGATCTTGAGAAAACAGAGCTGGAGCTTGCAGAATTAGAGAAAGAGATTGCAATAGGCTCAGAGCGCTACTGTCTCATTCCCAAAATGACCTTTTATGAGACAAAAAAGTTCATGGAAGGCTTTGTGAATGAAAAAGTATACGACATCGACACGAAGGAAAAACTTCTAGATGTGATCCAGTCTAAAGAGGCGCGTGAAAACTTTCTTGAATTTATCTATGATCATTTGACAGAGCTCGAAAAGTGGCAGCAGTATTATCAAGAGCGTTCGCGCATTCGGATTATCGAGTGGCTCAGACAGCAGCAGATCCAGTTTGTTTTTGAAGAAGATTTAGAGATGACAAAGACCCTTATTGAAAAACTCAAACGCCATTTATTTGATACAACTGTTGCTAAAGATGTGGTTGCTGCACGTGAAATGCTCAGTTCAAAGTCTAAGACTTACTACTCTAGTGAAGCGTTAAATCCTCGGCCAAAAAGAGGACGTCCTCCAAAACAGGTGGCAAAAGTTGAAGTAGAGCCTCAGGTGACACTCGATCTCTACACAACAGTGCCGCTTGCGATGCGCTCTTTTCTCTTTTTACCAGAAATTACAACAGCTGCCGGGGTTACGTTCTCAGCGCGTTACGACACAGCAGAGCAGTTACTTGCCAATTTACGTGGCAGCTCGCGCACAAAAGTCGATGCGAAACTCGAAGCTCTCTCTCAACGCCTTGAGTCGCTGCGCCATTTGTCTGCTAAATTGACAACGATTGAAGATATCACAGGTACGGATCGAGAAGGTCGATTGATTCACGCTGTAAGTAAGGGTGTGCATGATGCAGAAGAGAGCGTTGAGGACTTAATTGATGAGACGCGTAAACCGCGTAAATTGCTAGACGTTGTTCAAGGCTTTTTGCCGCGTAAAAAAGAGAAGAAAAAACAGAAGGAAGAGATTGTCTCTGAGACGCCCATTCCGATTAAAACTGTGACGCAGATTCACAAGAAAGGTCCTAAAAAATGAGTGTAATAGCCGCTCTTGAGTTTTCAAGCCGCACATTAAAAGAGTATGCAGAGAAGACGTTTCGAGCCATGCTGTTGACGCGCGCGCTCGATGAAAAGATGAGTAAGCTTGTGCGCCAAAATAAGGGGGGGACATTTCATCTCTCAGTTTTAGGGCATGAGATGATTGGGGCAGCGTCAGGCGTTGCCTTAACGGCTGGAAAAGATTGGGCGCTTCCCTATTATCGCGATCGCGCTTGTGCTATAGGTCTTGGTGCCGATATTGTTGATCTTCTCGCAACGTTTTTAGCTCGATCGGCCCCGCATCATTCCGGTGGGCGGATGATGCCGGAGCATTTTTCTCATAAACCATTGAATATTCCGTGTCAGTCTAGCTGTGTTGGCTCACAATTTTTACAAGCTGTCGGCGTAGCGTATGGTTTAAAAATTTCTGGTTCCGATGCTGTAGTCTACGTCTCAGCAGGGGACGGGGCGACCTCTCAAGGTGATTTTCATGAAGCGCTCAATATGGCAGCACTACATCGCTTAAATGTTCTTTTTGTCATTCAAGATAATGGCTGGGCGATCTCTGTCCCTTCTAAAGAACAGACAGCTGGAGGCTCTATTGTCCCGATCGCAGAAGCTTATCCCGGCCTTTCGGTTTTTGATGTAGATGGTTGCGATTTTAAGGAAGTGATAGAGGCTCTTGATCAGGCAATATGTAAAGGTCGTCGTAAAGAAGGACCTTCTCTGATTGTGGCTAAAGTACCGCGGATTGGAGCTCATAGCAGCAGTGACGATCCGTCCAAGTATAAGAGTAAAGAGCAAATGGCCGCAGCAAAAGAGTTAGATCCTATGCCGCGGATGCAGGCGTGGCTGATCGATCAAGGCTACAGTACAGAGAGTGAGATTGAGGCGTTAAAAGAGACTATTTTTAAGGAAGTGGAAGAGGCTACCCTTGTTGCCGATGCAAGAGAGTTTCCCGATCCTGCTCGTGTAACAGATCATCTTTTTAAAGAGACAGAAGAGATTATTTTAGGGGAAGATTGCGATCTTCCTGCTGCCGATGGCGTTGTGATCATGGATGCCCTAAACCACGCTCTTGATGAAGAGATGGCCCGTGATGAAGGGGTTGTTATCTTTGGACAAGACGTTGCCCATGGCAAGGGAGGGGTTTTTGGGATTACGCGCGGCTTAACAGAAAAATATGGAACAAAGCGTTGTTTTAATACGCCCCTTGCTGAATCGACAATTATTGCACTCGCTCTTGGGATCTCTCTTGTTGACGGGTTTAAACCTGTAGCTGAGGTGCAGTTTGCTGACTATCTCTGGACGGGAATTAATCAACTTTTCAATGAACTTTCAACATTTCATTATCGTTCTAATGGGGAGTGGAATTGCCCTGTTGTTCTCCGGATGCCATATGGCGGCTACATTCAAGGGGGACCCTACCATTCACAGAGTATTGAGGCGTTTTTAGCCCACGCGCCTGGGATGAAAGTTGTAATTCCAAGTAACGCCTCCGATGCAAAGAGGCTTTTGAAAGCGGCCATTAAAGATCCCAATCCCGTGATTTTTTTAGAGCATAAAGGCCTTTATCGCCAAAGAGTCTTTTGCGCGCGTAAAGAGCCGAAAGAGGATGAGATTCTTCCTCTTGGTGTCGCTAAATGTGTACGCGAGGGAAGAGATGTGACGTGTGTTTGTTATGGGATGATGGTTGTGATGGCCTATGAAGTGGCAGAGCGCCTTTCTCTTGAGGGAATTTCTGTTGAAGTGATTGACCTGCGTACGATTGTGCCGCTAGATTTAGAGACAATTCTCTTGTCGATTAAAAAGACGGGGAAAGTTCTGATCACCCACGAGGCTGCGCGTAACTGTGGCTTTGGAGCGGAGATTGCAGCTCAAATTGCAGAAGTGGGATTTGCCTATTTGGACGCGCCCATTCAGAGACTTGCGGGGAAAGACTGCCCAGTACCTTACTCTAAAGGTTTAGAAGATGCCGTATTGCCGCAGCGGGAAGATCTAGAAAAAGCTTTGCGCTCACTCGCTCAATTTTAAAGCTTTTCGGTTTCTTCCAATACGGGGTCTTTTTTTATCTACACCGAATCGATGGGCGACACCCTTAATCAATCGCGCATTGAGCCTGCTAAATTGAGAGACTTTTTGCCGGATTGTCTGATGCAATGCCGCCTGCTGGCTTGGGCTTTTTTTCTTTTTTAGCATCATCTCTTCCATATGCAATAGACGCGAGAGCAAACTCTCCTGGGTCTTTTGCAAAGCATCAACCTCTGTCTCTTCAGCTTGATAGTACGACAGACCGCGCAGCAGCTCTGCATTCTTAATTAACTGGTCTAATGTCGCATCGATATCGGCGAGAATCGTTTCGCCAGATGAAATCATAAATACACCTCCACTTGTTTCGATGTATAAAAATAGAGTAATTTACTGTCAAACAAAAAGAAAAATAATTCACAAATAAGCAACTGATCTGCATCATACAATCTCGGCTTTGTATATGTTTGCAGTCGAGTTTTGCAAGATTTTGACTTTGAGTGAGTTGAACTTTTTGCAAAGTGGCTTAAAAAGCCATGAGAAAAATTTTCAACTCACTCAAAGTCAAAATCTTGTGAAAATCGGTCTAAAAAATATACAAAGTCGAGACAATGCATGAAAGGATTTTGCCCGCTCGCATCGGGATCAAAAGGCAATGCGATTTATGTTGGAAGTGGCAAGACAAAAATTCTTATCGACGCGGGGATCAGTGCTACTCAAATAGAAAAGAGGCTCGCCACAATTGGCGTGAGTTTGGATGAGATTGATGCAGTGATTGTGACCCATGAGCATACAGATCATATTCAAGGGATAGCTGGAATTGCAGCGCGTGGGATTCCTGTTTTTGCCAATAGTGATACAGCTAAAGCGCTTATGACAACCCTTAAAAAAAGACCCAGATTTAAGATCTTTTCAACAGGGGAGACCTTTGAATTTGGGGATCTTGAGATTCATCCTTTTACGATTCAGCACGACACACTAGATCCTGTCGGTTTTACAATTCAGGTCGAGGGGGTAAAGCTTGGCATCTGTGCAGACATTGGCTTTGTCACAACGCTTGTGACAAATCGATTACAGGGGTGTGACTATCTCTACGTGGAAGCAAACCATCAGCCGTCGATGGTCCACTCCTCTTCTCGTCCCATGGTCTACAAGCAACGGGTCTTAAGCCGTCAGGGGCATCTCTCTAACGAGGAGTGTGCCGAGTTGTTGTGTCATATAGCGCATAAAGGGCTCAAGCACGTCTACCTAGCCCATCTCTCACAGGAGTGTAACTCAGAGGATCTGGCGCTGAAAATCATCTCTGAAAAGCTAGCTGTTCACGGCATTCCTCTTAATATATCGATTGCGTATCAAGAGCGCGTCAGCCTTTTTCTGGATTTTGAGGAATCTCTAAAAGGAGATTGTCATGAGCCATGCGTACCCGTGCTTTGATTTTGCACCGCTTGAGTAACTTTTGATGCTCTTTTTCTAGAGCGTCGAGTTGAGAATCGCGGTGGGTAGGGTCGTGGTGGGTGATAATCCATTCGTGTGCGCCACAATATTTAAGTAATACAGCGGCATTAGCGCTTGATGAGTGGCCCCAGCTGATATGTTGTGCGTACTCTTCTTGCGTGTACTGCGCTTCGTGAATCAAAACAGAGCAGCCTTGAAAAAAATGAATCAGACTCTGGTATCCATCAAGAAGAGGATCATTTGCCTTAATGCTTTTCGGATCTCCTGTAAACCCAAAGAGCATTTCGTTGTCACTGGCATAACCAAAACAGAACGTGCCAATGCGTATTTTAAAGACAAAGCTAATACCTGGATGGCATGCGTAGTGGGTGTCGATCTGGATCGATCCTGCGTGAGTCGTTCTCTGCTCTAGAAGGTTGTGAAAATGGATCTCCGCTTTAAGTTCCTTAAACTCTACAGGGAAAAGACCGAGAGAGAAGAGTTCTTTCATCAGCGTCTGCCCTGTGATCCCAAAGCCAATAGGTGCCCAGATGTGAATTTCTCGATCAGCATGGTAGAGTGGTTCAAAAAACGGAAGACCAGAAATATGATCCCAGTGGGTATGGCTGATATAGAGATGGATTTTTTTTACTGAAGATTCGATTATCTGCTGGCCCAGTTCTCGAATTCCTGTCCCTGCATCAATGATCACAAGATCATCACCTGAACGCACCTCTAAGCACGGGGTGTTGCCTCCGTAACTGGAGTATCCAGAGCCGGAAACGGAGTAGGAGCCACGAGTCCCCCAGAATTTAATGTACTGTTTAGGGTTCTTTTTATTTGAGACCTTTGTTTTGTGAGTCGCCGTAGCATGTTTTTTTATAAAAATTTTTGGCTTGAGAGTCCCTGCAAAAAAAGAGTCGATTTGAGAGAAGAGCTCATTTAAAGAGAAGGGTTTAAGAAGAAAAGAGCTGGCACCTGATGCGATGGCTGAATGGTAGTTTTGTGAGAAAGCAAAAAAGGAGGTTACAATAAGTCCGGGGAGTTTTTTTGGTTTTTCTAGATGTTTGTACTGCTGGAAGAGTTCTAATGTGTGGGTCTCAGGCAAGAAGAGTTCCGCAATGAGGAGATCGGGTTGAAAGCTTTTTAGCTTTTCTAATGCCTCTGAGCCATTTGTGGCGCTTTCAAAAAGAAAGCTTTTTGCTTTGGGAGAGTTGAGGATAGCGTGGATTAAAGGCTCTGAAGGGTCTGCAATTAAGATTTTTTTCTGCATTTTTTCTTCCACGCTATAAAGAGGAGCAAGAGTCCAACGCTTGTAAAGACCCCGGCCACAGCAAAATAATTTAAAGAAGTAATTGTCTCTACCGCCGGAGCTGTTGGATGCTCAAAAACCGGGGGGATTAATACTTCCTCTTCTGCTTCTATATTCTGTGCGTCAAAAATTGCATAGCCTAAACTGCATACGGCAAAAATTCCCAGCAAGTATCCCATTTTTTTTAAGCGCGGCGTGAGCTGTTTCTCGACGAGTTTGTTATTCAGAGTCGGCGGTCTCTTGCTCTTGTCCATCTTTTTTCCCTCCAGATAATAGCACACGTCTAGGTTTAGACCCCTCTTGTGCGCTGATCACACCTCGGGATTCTAGCTCATCCATTAAAGAGGCTGCCCGAGCGTAACCGATTTTCAATTTGCGTTGCAGATACGTTGTTGAGGCGCTGTTTGTCTCAATAACAAGACTTTTGGCCTGTTCAAATAGGCTGTCGCGCGCCTCTTCTATAGAGGCGACATCGTCCTCTTTGCGCATTGTATCAAAGGATTGGATTAAATAGCGCGGGGGGGCTTGATCACAGATAAAAGAGATGATTTTATTGATCTCTTCGTCGCTGATATAGGCGCCTTGTGCCCGCATCAGATGCGATGTGCCAGGAGGTAAAAAGAGAAGGTCTCCGTTACCTAAAAGCGTCTCGGCACCCGTCTCATCCAAAATAATTTGAGAGTTGATGCGGCTTGCGACTTTAAAGGCGATTCGCGTGGGGAAGTTTGCTTTGATTAGCCCCGTGATGACCTCGCGCGAAGGGCGCTGTGTGGCTAAAATGAGGTGGATGCCAACGGCTCTTGCCATTTGTGCAATACGAGCAATGGGAGTCTCAAGATCGGAGCTTGAGACCATCATCAGGTCTGCAAACTCGTCGATAATAGCGACAATGGCGCTCATCTTCTCGGGTATCGGAAGCCCAATAAGTCTCTCTTGTTCCAGATTGCGTTTGCGACTATTAAAAGCTGTGATATTGCGCAAGCCGAGCTGCTTTAGGATCTCATACCGCAGCTGCATCTCCTTGACTAGCCAGTTAAGTGCCGCATAGGCGCCGTGAGCTTCAGTGATGACAGGTGCTATCATGTGAGGAAGGTTAGAATAAGCTGTTAGCTCGACCTTCTTTGGATCGATCATCAGAAGTTTAATTTCATCGGGACGCGCATTCATTAAAATAGAGAGAATCAGCGTGTTAATACAGACCGATTTTCCAGAGCCTGTTGCGCCGGCAATAATACAGTGGGGCATTTTAGCCAGATCACTCATCACGCTCTCACCGCTGACGCTCTTTCCGAGTAGAACCGGAATTTGTAATTTACGGCCGCCCTCTTGGTAGGCGATGAGCAGCTCTTTAAAACTCACCTCTTGTGGATACAAAGATGGAATTTCAACACCCACTGCCGCTTTTCCAGGAATCGGAGCGATAATGCGCAGCGATTTGGCTTGTAAATTGAGCGCGATGTCATTTTCAAGTGCTTTGATTTTCTGCACTTTGACGCCAACCGATGGATGCACCTCAAATAGGGTAATTGTCGGTCCGCAGTAGATCTCACCAACTTTTGCTTCAATGGCAAAGCTGAGCAGCGTCTCTTCTAAAATTTCCGCTTGTCTGCGCAAATCTCTTTTTAGCGTTGGTGTGTCAACTTTTTTCGCATTGTTGAGTAAAGAGGGGGGGGGGAGCTTGTAGCCTGCATAGTCGCCATTGACGACTGCTTGTGCCGCAAGTGCCGATTCGCGTTTAGAAGCGATTTGAGGAGGTGTAGGAGGCGTTTGTGGCATCGGGCGGACCCTTGGCCCTATGGAAAGATGGCGTGCAAGCCTCTGTTCAAGCTCCTCTGTTGCGGATGTGTTAACAAACGTTTCAATCGGTGGATCTTTCTCGACTTTTTTTTTAGAGAGAAGATAGGCGTAGAAGCGTTGCAAGAGAGGTACAAGTTGGATTTCGGTAAGGGATAAAAAAGAGACAAGCAACGTAATGCTAGAAATAATTGTCAGTCCAACAGTGCTTAGCATTTCGAATAAATTAAATACGGGCAGATCTTTGTATAGGTAGTAGAGGGGGACGCCGCCGAGGTTATAGCGTGTATAGGCGTGGGGGTAGGGAAGCGCTAGAATGAGGGATTCGGCGTAGACTTTGTCGCTCAAAAAAGAGACGGCGTTTGGGTAACACTCGGCGATGAGGTTCAGTAAGAAGCCGAGAGAGATAGTATAGAGGCTAAAATAAAAGTTTTTCGTTCCCAGCTGCTCGATTTTTTGAAAGACAAGGAGATTCCATCCGAGATAAGCGAGATAGCCAAGTATTGGGTAAATGAGGAGCCCTGCGATAAAATAGAGAGTCCAGCCGACTCCGTAGCCAAGCTTGCCTAGGAAGTTATCTGCTTGATGACCAGAAGAAAAACTGATGAGACAGAGCAGTGTCAGAAGCGTCGCCGCAAGGAGGATCAGCCCATTGGCCTCTGGGTGTGGCGCTCTCTTTTTTTTCTTTTCACTTTTTTCAATGGAAGGCGGCATAAAAACTAGATCCAATTAAAATAGATGCTGATACACAACCCGAGCGTTAAACAGTACCAGGCAAAAGGACGCAGGTCTCCCTTTTCGAGGATTCTCATTGCATAACCAAATAGCAAAAAACCCATTCCAGAGGAAGCTAAAAATCCAATCATGCATGTCGAGAGAGGTGGTAAGGGATGGGCTTGTGTCTTAGTCAGATACAGTTTAAGGAGTTCTAAGCAATTACCACCTAAAATTGTAGGGATCGATAAGAGAAAAGAGAAGCGAACAGCATCTTTTATTGGCCAACCAAAGATGCGGGCTGCCGAAATGGTCGAAGCGCTACGTGAAATTCCTGGAAATAGAGCCATGGACTGCATGGTCCCGATAAAGAGGACATCGCGCACATCTTTTGTCGCTTTGCGCTGCAAGGCAATTTTGCCCCCAAGAAAGAGAATCAATCCTGTTCCCATCAGAAAAAAGCCGAGTAGCTCTGTTTGCATTGCAAGGTCGCGTAGCGGCTTGAGGAGAAAATAGCAGGGAATCAGAGGCAGTGTGGCAATAACAATTAAATACATTTGCCTTTTGTCTTGAGTGAAAATACGTTGAATTTCATGACGTAAAAAATAGAACAAGACAACAAGAGTTCCCAAGTGGCACGCTAGATCAAAGATGGGGCTCTCTTCTACTGGTGCGCCTAAAAGCAGTTTTGCTAATTTTAAGTGCGCAGAAGAGCTGATCGGCAGAAATTCTGTCAATCCTTGGAGCAGGCCGATAATGAGTGCATGGAACCAGGCCATAAGATCCGATAAAAAAAGGGCGACCGACGGGGCTCGAACCCGCGACATCTGGATCCACAATCCAGTGCTCTAACCAACTGAGCTACGACCGCCACAAGCTATGTAACGCAAGAGTCCGAAAACTCCTCGAGTTGACAAAAATCTTAGCGGATTTGGAGATTTGGGTCAACTTTGTTTCAACCTTTGGAGCAAGAGGGGGTTTTAAAGAAGAATTATTTTTTTTAATAACGTGTACTAGGCAGTGTTCCTAAAAGTTCATCTGTAACGACGCTGCTCAATACCGATGGCCCCATAAAAAATAGCTGACAGAATTACGAGGAGTAGAGGCAGGGGAAAGCAAGGCGCATAGAGCGAATAATTGAGCGCCACAGGAGGCCTTTCGCTCAAAGCTAAAATAGCTGCTGTGTAATGGCTGTTACAGATGTGAATGACGGTTGCAAGAGGCGGTATGATCAAGGTAAAGGGAATCGCCAAAAAGAGCAAAAATAGAGACAAAGAGACAAGGAGTGGAAAAAAGAGGTTGTAGGCAATGCTCAGCACGGGAAATTGGTGAAAAAGATAGAGGGAGACGGGCAGTGCGACGGCGTTTACAGCAAGAGTCAAAGCCAGGGCTTTACGGACCATCGCTGATAAAATATAGCCGTGTTTATCAATAAAGGTCATCTGTGCCACAGCATCCAGTGGCCGTTTAGGCAGAAGGTTTCTGATGTAACGCTCCGCAATAGGATAGAGCAGAAGAATGCCAGCTGTTACAAGAAAGCTCAGCTGAAAGCCGAGAGTTTGGCATGAAAGTGGGTCTAGAATAATTGCGATAATTAACGCCGCGCCAAGAGCGTTAAGTCCTGATGTGCGCAAGTTGCACAGATCCCCAATTAAGTAGAGCGAGATGCCGATAAAGGCGCGTTGAATGGACGGGCTCTGTCCGATGAAAAAAAAGTAGGCAGAAAGAAGAATTAGAAGTGTTGCTGTTGCGATTTTTTTGGGCAGAACAAGGCGTAAAAAGATCCCAGAAAAAAAGGCGATGAGGCCAAAGTGAAAGCCTGAGATAGCAAGGAGGTGCTGCAACCCAAGACGATTAAAACTGAGGCGTAAAAAACGCTCTTCCAC
Organism: Chlamydiota bacterium; assembly: GCA_013287705.1. GTDB lineage: Bacteria > Chlamydiota > Chlamydiia > Chlamydiales > Rhabdochlamydiaceae > JABDDH01. The sequence continues at coordinate 26,638 of JABDDH010000003.1, forward strand.
GTCTCCTGTGACAAGTGTTGCAAGAAATTCTGCGGAACTTTTGTGGACAAAGATCTGTTTAAAATACCGAAATAGAGTCTGTTTGCACCTATAGCGCCACTCTGCAAGGCTCCATGTTTTTTTCTGTTTTTCCCAACTTGTCGCTTTAAAAAAATAACGCCCTGATTCCTCATTCAAGATTCCGGAGACAATATAATCTGTATCAGCTGTGGGCCTTTTTCCTTTTTTGGGCGGTTTTATTGAAACAGGGATCTGTCCCAGACTTATTCCCTCATCTGTTACAAAATTTCTGAACGTGCCTTGAAAAACTGTGCCCTTCTGAAAGGGAGACGCGCATGCTTTAACGGCGCCAATAGAAAAATAACCGCGTCCTTTAACCTCTTCTTTTAGCTTCGGCGGTTTGATCCAGTACGTGTAGCTTGCGACTGCAATAACAAGAATTGAGCCTTGTAAAAGAGCTGTTTTCTGTTTGCGAAAAATAAAAAAGAGCAGGAAAAGAACAGCCAGCGACCAGGGCGTTACAACGGACATTGCTCCTAGGAATAAATAGAGCCCAATTAGAAGAGCGGGGTATGCTGTGAAAAACTTACTTATGGGGCAACTCTTGCTCTAAAGATCTTGTGTAGATGAGGCGCACATCGCGTTTGCCTGTAAAAAACATAGAGGACCATTGGATCATCACACTTAAGCGATTTCTAAAGCCGATCAGGTAAGCGATGTGGATAAAACACCAAGCAGACCAGGCGAGAAATCCGTGGAGTTGCAGTTTCCCCACGGTCGCAACAGCTTTTGATTTTCCAATTGTCGCCATGCTGCCTTTGTCCCAGTACTTGAAGGGAGCGGCAATTTTTTTATTCAGGCGATCAAGAATCACGCCCCCTACGTATTTGCCTTGTTGCAGGGCGGTTGTGGCAACTCCAGGCAGTGGTTTGCCATCAGGACCGATGGCGTGGGCTGCATCACCAACGACAAAGACAGAAGGGTCGTCAGGGACATTCAGATAAGTGTCGACCATGACACGACCTGCTCTATCGATTGTCGCATTAATTGTTTTGAGTAGAGGGGAGGCTTGGTTCCCAGCTGCCCAGATGATGTTTTTAGATTCGATAAAGGTCTCTTCAACTTGAACCCCTTTATCGCTAATCTGGATGACTTTTTTCCCAAGGATAACGGTTACTCCCATTTTTTCCAGATCCTCTTTAGCTTTTGTGCTGAGTCTTTCAGGATAAGAGGGAAGAAGGTGAGGAAGGCCTTCTACGAGATAAATTTTGGCGGTTTCTGGACAGATGTTGCGAAAGTTTTTAAAAAGAGAGTGTTTGGCAACTTCTGCGATGGCGCCCGCCATTTCAACGCCTGTCGGGCCGCCTCCAATAACGACAAACGTTAAGTAGCCATCGACGCCGCCTGTGTTGCCCAAACGCTCTGCTTTTTCAAATGAAATGAGAATCTGTTCGCGAATTTTTAGCGCATCATTAATTGTTTTTAGTCCGGGAGCCTCATGTTCCCACGCATCATTACCAAAATAAGAGTGGCGTGCCCCTGGTGCTAAAATCAGGGAGTCATACTTAAAGACTGAGCCATTTCCCATAACGACTTCTTTTGCTGCCCGATTAACGTGTGTCACATCGCCCATTAATACTGTCGTGTTGCTGTGCTTGCGCAAGATTTCACGGATGGGAACCGCTATATCTCCAGGAGAGAGAGCGGCTGTTGCAACCTGATACAAGAGTGGTTGGAAGAGGTGATGGTTCGTTTTGTCGATAATCAGCAGCTCAATTTCTGGATGGTTGAGCGCTTTGGCGGCAGAAAGCCCTCCAAAGCCGGCTCCAATAATCACAACGCGATGATTTTCCAAGAGACCTCTTCTGTTTAACTTCACTCTATACAAGAAGATTTCAGGATAATTTTCAATGATTTTTCTTTTCTTAAACAGCATCTCTTTTTAACATGTCCTGTAACGTGGGTAGGAAAAGGTGAAGGAGACAAGGCAGTTTCTGATTGAAGAGTTTTTCAGTAAATACGGTGCTCCCCTAGGTCTTGAGCTTATTGCCGGTAAAGGCGGAATGAAGCGTGCGATTAAGCAGCCAGCAGTTCATCGTCCGGGTTTGAGTCTTGCTGGATACCTCAAGAATTACGCAAGTCGTCGGATTCTTATTTTTGGAAAAGTTGAAATTCTTTATTTACGCGATCTGGGCAAAGAGACTCGAGAGGCGCGTTTGCGTGCGATTTTAACAGCTGATACGCCGGCTGTTATCGTGTCGCGTAGATATTTACCGCCAAAGGAGCTCATTGCGATTTGTGAAGAGAGTCAGATCCCTCTGTTTCGTGCAAAAATGACGACGATGGATTTATTGAGTAAAATTACTGTCACGTTAACAGAAGAGTTTTCTCCAACGATGACATGCCATGGGACGCTTGTCGAGGCATTTGGTGTTGGGGTCTTAATTCAGGGAGATTCTTCTGTTGGTAAAAGTGAAGCGGCTCTTGGGTTGATCGAGCGCGGTCATCGTCTTGTTTCAGATGATGTTGTCCGTGTAAAAATTCGCGAGGGCTTTTATCTCGAGGGGTCTGGCCCTGAATTAACGCGCCATTTGATGGAGATTCGCGGAATTGGAATTATTAATGTTGCCCATTTATATGGGGCTGTGTGCGTGCGGGATGTGAAGAGCTTAGATCTTGTTGTTAAATTAGAAGAGTGGGATGATCGCCATTTTTATGATCGGATTGGTCTAGATGAGAAGTATTGCGATCTACTCGGAATTAAGGTCCCCTACCACGTGCTTCCTGTAAAGCCGGGAAGAGATGTTGGTTTATTACTTGAGACGATCACATTGAACCATCGTTTAAAAGAGATGGGATATCATTCAGCGAAAGAGTTTAATGTGAAGTTATTAGAGGCAATATCGAAGAGACAGAGGAAGAAAGGTGGTAAAGCTCATATCAAAAGTGACAGTTAAAAATCCCCTGGGATTGCACGCTCGCCCGGCTACAATGATCGCGAAACTTCTTCAAGGTACAAAATCGTCTGTTTGTTTTACCTATAAAAAAGAGACGATTAATGCGCGTAGTATTATGAGCATTCTTGTTTTAGCAGCAGGTCAGAACGCGCAGCTACTGATTACTGTAGATGGAGAGGATGCGGAATTTGTTTTAAAAAAACTACTAGATGCGTTTGATACTCAGTTTGGAGAGTAGGGGTCATGAGTGATGAAGAAAAGCGATTTCAAGGAGCGCCTGTTAGCGAAGGAATCGCCATTGGAAAACCCTATTTTTTAGGGACAGCTCCAGATGCAGAGATCCCTCAGTTTCAGATCGCAACAGGCAAGGTAGAAGAGGAAATTGCTAGGTACCGCAAGGCGCTCTCTTCTTCTCGAGAGGATCTAGAGAAATTACAAGCGGATTTGTCGAACTTGGGCTCTTTAGATGCTATGCACATCATTGGCACCCATATTGAGATGTTGGAAGATCCTTTGATGACAGTCGATGTCGAGATGCGTATCCGGGATATGAGACAGAATACAGAGATGGCGCTCAGTCTTGTTATTGATGAGTATAAAGTCCGTTTTTCTAAAACCTCAGATCACTTTTTTCAGCAACGCCTTACCGATGTGCTTGATCTATCACAACGGATTTTAGGACACCTTTGTTTTAAAAAACGAGGCCACATTCTCGATATCCCTCCAAACTCAGTTGTCTTTTCTCAGGAGCTCGCTCCTTCAGATACAGCCGCCGCACAAGCGTCGCGTGTCAGTGCTTTTGTCACTCAGCTTAGTGGTGGGAATTCTCATGCTGCTTTAATTGCACGAGCCAAGGGGATTCCTCTTGTGGCAAGTGTGGATATGCAGCAAATTCAGAGTCTTAAGGGAAAATGTGTGATTGTCGATGGATTGACAGGTGAGATTATTGTTAATCCGACTCGAGCGACATTGCGGAAGTATCAGGAATTAAAAGAGCGGTTGCAGCAGAATCTTCTACTCTTTGAAGAGATGGCACACCTCTCTGCGGAGACCCAAGATGGGTTTGACGTCAAAGTTTTTGCCAATATCGGAAGTCTTGCTGAGTGTGAATATCTAAATAAAACGCACGGGGTGGGACTTTTTCGCTCAGAGAATCTTTTTTTAGAAAATCCAGAGCTTTTTATCGATGAAGAAGGGCAATTTCGCATCTATCGCGAGCTGCTCAAACAATCGTGTGGCTTGCCTGTTGTTGTGCGTGTTTTTGATGTTGGGGGGGACAAACCGCCGCCGCGTATTCCAGGTCTTTTTCTTGGGGGGCGAGGCATTCGATTTTTATTGCAGAATCAGAAGCTCTTTAAGATGCAGCTGCGCGCGCTGCTCAGAGCTGCACCTTTCGGAGATTTGCGTATTCTTTTGCCCCTCGTTTGTGACGTCAATGAACTCAAAGAGGTCAAGTTTTTAATCAATCAGATTAAAAGGGAGTTGCATCTTCAGGTAAATGTTCCTGTGGGTTGTATGATTGAGGTTCCCTCTGCAATTTTGATTGCTGATATTTTAGCTAAAGAGGCTAACTTCTTTTCGATTGGGACAAACGATTTAATTCAGTATGCTTTAGGTGTCGATCGGTCGCAGAATCAAGATTTTTTACCGGCACATCCGAGTGTGATCAGGCTTTTAAAAATGACGATTGTAGAAGCGCGCCGTCACAATCTGCCTGTGACAATTTGTGGAGAGATTGCTTCTAGTCCAATTTTCATTCCTCTACTACTTGGCCTTGGAATTCATCAAATTTCTTGTTCTCTGCGCTTTATTCCACAGGTGAAGTGGATGATTCGCAATTGTACGCTTGTCGAGTCGTGTCAGATAGCAGATCTGATTCTGCAGATGCAGAGCCCCTCTGAAATTGTTAAACTGCTGATGGAGACATACCGCAGGGTGATGCCAGAAGGACCTCTCTTTGTTGAAGCTTAGGCAGTGTTCCTAAAAGATTGGGCTATCTGGCGAGCGTGAAAGCTCGCTAAAATCGTCGACCGCTAGGCTACGCAATTTGAGCGGCTTTGACGCATCCATATAGCCCAATCTTTTAGGAACACTAGAATCCTGGGAAGCCTTGAGGTTTTGTTTCAGCCTCTTGTTCTTTAAGTTGAGCGTATGCATCTTGCATGGCGGCGTAAATCAGATCAACGAGGCCATCTGGATCTTTAGGGTCAATGCATTCTGGTTTGATTTCTAGTTTTTTGAGTTCTTTGTCACCGTTGAGGATGACTGTTACAAGACCGTTACCACTTGTCGCTTTAACTTCAAGAAATTGTGCTTGCTGTTGCATCTCCTGCATCTGTTTTTCAAACAGTTTTGCCTGTTTTTTCATTTTTGAAAATCCACTGCCCATTTTTAACTCCTTTTAATCGTTCCTTCTAATTCAACAGCGGCAAAGCGCAGGATCGTTTCGTGTCGCTGTACTGTGATCTTTGTAGGGGGTGTTGTTGTAGCCGCTGTTTGTTGAGCCGGAGGAGAGAGGGGCACGGCTGTTACAATTTTTTCAACAGCTGGAGGCACAACAATTGTCTCTGCCGGTTTTGTCAAAACAGGAGCTTGCTCTTCTGTTTTCTTTTCTACCTGTAGCGGCGCCTCTTGCAACTTTTTTTCTAGCTCCGATAAGTGCATGACAAGAGAGTCAATGGTGACGCGATCACGGCTACGCACAAGGTGTAAGAGGATCATTTCAAGTGCGATGCGTTTGAGCCCCATTTTGCCACTTTGTAAGAGCCACCCTGTGAGATAGTCGAGGATGTAAACTAGGCGCGCTTCTGGATGGCCTGTTTTGTTCAATAGATGGGTGCGAAAATGAATAACAAGCCTTTCTAAAAATAGAGCCGGATCCTTGCCCGATTCAAAGAGATCTTGGGCAGATTCCAGCGCAAAACGCAGATCACAGCCGTTAATTGCCACATCGAGTTTTTCAAAAAAAATACGCGGCACCAGGCCAAGACGCATTGAGATGCTTGTAGCGTCTACTCTCCCTTCAGAACAGCAGAGAATCTGATCTAAGAGCGACTCTGCATCGCGTAAAGAGCCTTCTGCCTTTTCTGCAATGAGCTTAAAAGCTTCTTCTTCAACATCTCTTTTCATGTCCTGGACAATGTAGTGCAGTTTTGAAACAATTAGAGCCTCGGGGATCAGACGCAAATCAAAGCGCTGGCATCTGCTTAAAATCGTTGCTGGCACTTTGTGTGCCTCTGTTGTCGCAAAGAAAAACTTAATGTGACTTGGAGGTTCTTCCAGTGTCTTTAAAAGAGCATTAAAAGCCTCTTTTGTGAGCATGTGCACCTCATCGATCAGATAGATCTTGTAGTTGCTTGATGGGGCATACTGCACATTTTCATTAATTGTTCGAATGTCATCGATCCCGCGATTGGAGGCGCCATCAATTTCAATCAAATCAAGGGATCTTCCAGCCTTAATTTCTAGACAAGAAGGACACTTCTCACACGGCTCCTGATCTGTCAGCGCATGGCAATTAATCGCTTTAGCAAAGAGGCGAGCAAGGGTTGTTTTGCCAGAGCCGCGTGGGCCTGAAAAGAGATAGGCGTGAGAGACGCGTTTGAAGCGCAGGGCATTTTGCAGCGTTGTGACAATCGCTTCTTGCCCAACCACCGCATCAAACTTCTGTGGACGGTACTTCCTCGGGATAATCTGGTAGCGTGGCGGCTGTGTCATGGGGCATATCCTATCGCATAGCGATAATAAAGGGAAGTGTTGGATCGTCTTGTTGAGTCAGGGGGTGATAAAAAACATTTGAGCGATAAGCTCTCTTTTTTAGTATCGAGAAAAAAAGAGCCCCCGTCTCTTAGTAAGACGGGGATCGCCTCGCATCTCCTCTCAATCGCATCTCCAGGAGATGTGACAACACACTACTTACCCGGAGGGCTCTTTGAGTCGATGATCCTTGCAGATCTGATGAAACAGCGTTTTAATGCAGGCCTGTCTCCCAACCTCTATTTTTGGCGCGACAAGTCAGGTCTTGAAGTTGATTGTATCCTCGATCAGGGAAAAAGAGCTTATCCCCATCGAAATTAAATCAGGAGCGACGCTAACCGCAGACTTTTTTTCTTCCCTTGTCAAGTGGAATGCATTAACTGGCAACGATCCTGCCACAAGTTATGTTATATACGGCGGAGAGGGGGAGCAGGTCCGTTCTCAAGGCACGGCTCTTGGCTGGTCCCAGATTGGAAAAGTGGCTAGGCAGTGTTCCTAACTCACCTTACGCAAAAGATCCACTCCTTCGTCTGCATCTTTTGCGTAAGGTGAGTTCCTAAAATCCAACGCCATAATTAAAAATAACGATTGGGGCAAGAAAAGCCAGTTGAGCTTGAGTTAAAAAATTTTTTTTCAAGCATCTATTTTCTCTTTTGTGGTACTATTGTGGCATGAGGTGCCCCCTGGAGCTGAGACGAAATTTAGTGTGTGCCGGTCTTTGTATCAACCGAGGCGTGTATGGTAGAATTAGGGAGTGATCCAAAAGGGTCTGTTTCTGAGGGCTACTTTAGCTTGCGTGAAGCTGTGCGTCGCAAGGATTTTGGCAAGAAGGTTGTTGTTGGGCTTCTCTTTGTTGTTCTCTTAGCTTTTATGCTCCATTTGCGTCAGGTGCCGATGCAAAAGGAGATTCTTTTCAAGTCTCTTTTTTCAACTCCCTTTATGATGGCAGGATCCTTTTTGCTCTCGATTGCGTTTGCCGTGATCAGCTGCATCTATTTTCGGATTTATCAGCGTACCTTTTTACGCTCATTTCAGAAATTTTCTCTGCTTGTCACGATTGTAGCTTTAACGCTTGTTTTGGCAAAAGCAAGTGAGCTTTACTTGTTCCATTATGATCTGATTAATTATCCTTTGTTAATGCCATTTGCTGCGATTCTAATCTCTTTACTTGTCAGTACAGAAGTTGCTCTTTTTACTTCAGGCTTTTTAACGATCATTTTGGGAATCTCTTTGCCGACGCTTCAAGAGAGGTTCCTTGTCATGAATTTGATGGCAGCTCTTGTTGCAATTATTTCATCGCATGGAATTCGCAAGCGTAAAGAGGTTTTTGCTGTTTGCGCAAAAGTTTATTTGGGATGCGCGTTTCTTGTGGTTACCTATCATGTTTTCGACCACAAGTTGGATCCTGCTTCAATCGGGGTCGATCTGTTAACGACATTTGTCTTTTTATTTGCAACAGCCCTTTTAGTTGTCGGGATTCTGCCCATTTTAGAGTGGGCCTTTCTTGTAATTACCGATATGAAGCTCATTGAGTATATGGATCCCAATCATGAACTACTTTGTCGGTTGAGTGCGGAGATTCCAGGAACATACCAGCACTCGCTTGTGATTGGTAATTTATCAGAGAGGGCGGCAACGGCTATTGGAGCAAACGGTCTATTTTGTCGGGTGGCAAGTCTCTATCATGATGTGGGCAAGCTTGTGAATGCACAATATTTTATAGAAAATCAGGCAGATGGTTTTAATATGCATCAGTTGCTAACTCCAAGGGAGTCTGCCTCTTTGATTATAGCCCATGTTGTGGAAGGGGAGAGGCTGGCAAAAAAACATCATTTGCCGCAAAGTTTTATCGATATCATTCGTCAGCATCACGGAACCACACTTGCCTACTACTTTTATTGTAAACAGCGAGCGCTCGGAAATGTTGAAGAACAGGAGTTTCGTTATCCAGGCCCTCGGCCTCAGACACGTGAATCTGCAATTCTAATGATTGCAGATTGTATTGAAGCGGCGTCTCGAGCGCTCGATGAGGTAACAGAAGAGAGTGTGCGTAAAATGATAGAGCAGATTGTCGCAGATAAGATTGAAGATCGGCAGTTTGATGAGTGTCCGTTGACCTTTCAAGAACTTGATCGCGTTAAGCGTTCTTTTACCCAAACCCTCCTAGTCTCAGCCCACCTGCGCGTTAAATATCAGCTGCGGCCGACACGGGCAAGTTTAGCTATACCCAAATGACTTGAAAAGTCGGGAATTTGGCAAGAAGGCGCCCCAAATTTGGTGGCTGCTCGACGATGCCAAAAACCGACTTTTCAAGTTATTTGGGTATAATACCATTTATCAAAAATAAGTTTTAGTTTAGCTGCGTCAGCTCTGCACCCAATTTTTGGTCTTCACTCGCGCCTTGCCTATCGGCAATGGTCGCTCGCTCCAGACACAAAAATTTGTGCAGCTTTCTTGCACAACTAAAGCTTATTTTTGATAAATGGTATATACACAAATAAACTCAAAAGCTGGACTTTGCCTACGTCGGGCAGCCACTCATTTTGTGCCCGCCTGTATCGCTAAACTTTTTAAGTTTAGCTGCTTCGGCGCCGGCTTCGCCTGGCGCAAACTGAGGGCGCCTCCTTGGCTAAGTCCAGCTTTTGAGTTTATTTGTGTATAATTCCGGCCCTTAAAATTTTTTCAAGTATGCGTCTCGGAATAAAACGCGATAAGAAAAGAAGGATCCGGTAGCGGAAGTCAATAATTGCAACTCTCTTTTTTTGTCTAATCTGTCTTAAAACGGCGCTGGCGACACGGTTTGTTGACATGACAAAAAGGCGTGAACGCGCTTTTTTTCCGCCCGCTTTGATGCGAAAAGGAGAATCAAACTGTCCAGGTAGCGCACTTAAGATGCAAATGCCATAGGGGCGCATCTCCGTGTCTAAGCTCTCTGAAAATTGATGGACAAGAGCCTTTGTTGCTGCATAGAGGGCAAAAGAGGGGTAGGTAAAAAAAGCCGCACAAGAAGAGACGTTAAGAACAGTGCCTTCTTTTTTTTTGTCCTTTAAGGCGCGTGCGCATTCAAGCGTTAATTCAATCACCGCTTCTGCGTTGACACGGAGCATCTCGAGCTGTTTCTCGATGGGGTGGTCTAGCGCATCGCCATAGAGGCCAAAACCCGCATTGTTGATCAGAAGATCAGGTGTTAGTTGCCGAATGAGAGCTATTAACCCTCTTCTTGCGGCAGGGTCTGCAAGGTCTGCTGGATGGAGAATTGTTTCAGGCGGAAGTGTCTGGCTAAGCTCTTGCAGCTGATCAATTGTGCGGGCAGAGACAATGAGCCGCACGCCTTGCTCGGCAAGGCTCTGGCAGAGGACTTTTCCAAGGCCTGAGTGTGCCCCAGTAACAAGAGCAAGGCTCACTGTAGCTCCTGTTTCGCCGCAACAAGCAAGTTGTTTAGTCGTGTGTCACAAGCTTCAGTCGATTCTGTACGGGACCGTACAGAGGCGTAAATTTTCACCTTTGGCTCTGTGCCAGACGGACGGATAACGACTTTGCTTCCGTCTGCAAGACGTAGCAAAAGTACATCCGAGAGGGAAAGCGTGAGTCTCTCTTCTTTGTTGGTTTGTAGGATGTAGCGTGTTCCGCTTAAGTAATCTTCGATCAAAACGACTTTTTGTCCCGAAAATGTCGTGGGCATTTGGGATCGTAATTTTTTCATTACTGCCCTGATTTGATCTGATCCCTTTTTCCCAGCCTCAAAGTTGATCGATAGTTGACCTTCTCGAAAGACTCCGTAAGTTTTATAAATTGCTTCAAGCTTGTCCAGAAGCGTTTGCTTGTTAAGGAGCGCATCTAGGGCAATTTCCGCAATGAGACATGATGCGGAGACTGCGTCTTTATCTCGCACCTCTGTTGTCGAAAGACAGCCGTACGACTCTTCTGCGCCAAAGATAAATTGGTAAGCTTTTGACTCTTCCCACTCCAGAATTTTTTCTGCAATATATTTAAAGCCAGTCAGCGTCTCAAAACAGTGCATCTTATGCGCCTCTGCGATTGTACGGACAAGTTCTGTAGAGACAATTGTTGTCACAAAAGCTCCATTTTTGGGGAGCTTCTGTTTGCATAAAAAATCGACGCAGATGGCTGCCATCTCATTGCCCGTTAAACGCACGGATCTGCCGTGATGCGTAACGACAAGGCCGAGTCTATCTGCGTCGGGATCTGTTGCAATGAGAAGATCTGAGTGTGACTTTTCTAACTGTTCTATGCCGAGTTTTAACGCTTCTGGATATTCGGGATTTGGAAAAGAGAGTGTTGGGAAATCGGGATCGGGGATGATCTGTTTTTCGACAAAGTTAATCGAGGTAAAGCCGCAACGTTTTAGAGCTTCAGGCACAAGTGTAATGCCTGTTCCGTGGAGACTTGTGTAGGAGATGAGAAGCTCCTTCCCACGTTCTCGGTTCTGTTTGGAAAAATGTTGCAGCCCCACGACCATGTTTAAATACGCTTCATCGAGCTCTTTGTCGACATAGGTTAACAAGGGATCTGCCAGAGTGGAACAGTTTACTTGAGAATCGATAACTTTGTATATCTCTTCGATAATCCCTGTATCATGAGGTGGTACGATCTGCCCTCCGTCGCTCCAGTAGACTTTATAGCCGTTGTAGTCAGCTGGGTTGTGTGAGGCTGTGATCATCACGCCGGCTGTGCAGTTGTAGTGGCGTGTTCCAAAAGAGATGTAGGGGGTTGGTCTTAAGGTTTTTGTCAGATAGACGCGAATTCCGCTTGCGAGTAAGACCTCTGCTGTTTTTTCAGCAAACCTTTGAGAGTTGTGGCGGCTGTCAAATCCAACAAAGACACTCGGCTCTTTTACCCCTTGGTTTTTAATGTAATTGGCAAGTCCTTGAGTTGCTCTTGCAATGGTGTAGACATTGATGCGATTGGGGCCAATTCCCATGAGCGCGCGCAGACCTCCTGTTCCAAATGAGAGATCGGTGTAAAAAAGATCAATCAGAGCGTCTGGGTTGCTCTTTTGAAGAGCTCTAATCTTTTTTTTACTCTCTTTGTCGTAAGGGCCGTTAAGCCAGGCGTCTACCCGCTCTTGTACTGAGCTATTTATCATGTCTACTCTAAGTGCGGTTGGATTTCTGTAAGAGAAAATAAGGCGGCGTCAGCATGGTCAATGCCTTCACAACGAGCGGCTGCTTCTTTCCACGCATCTTGGGAGGAGAGGTTGTCTTTCCACCAAGGGAATGTACGGCACTGTTTTGGACGCAAGGGATAGACCGAACATCTCTTTCCTTCTAAAAAGACACAGTCGTAATTTGATCTGGGTAATTCTTTTAAGGAGATACGCCCGGCAATGAGATGCGTATATTTTTTGATAAACGCTTCTCTAGAAATTTTAAGAAAATCGCTTAAAGCGAGGATCTCTTCTTCTGTGACCCAGACGTAGCCGGGAGATCCCGTGCAGCAGCCGCCACAGCCGGTACATTTGAACCGCAGTCCATCTTTAAACCAGGGAAGAGAGTCTGTCATACGCTTACCACATAAATTGATGTTGAGAAGAGGGCTTCCACGACTCTTGTATATTAAAGACGCAAATATCACACCCGTCATTTTTTAAAGAGATGAGGTTCCATGTGCCCTCTTTTTTATGAGCCGTTGATCCGCTATCTAGAATAATCGGCAAATGGCTTGCCCGTAGATCCGCAATACAATGGCGATGGGAGTGGCCATGGAGGTAGAGTTTAACGCTCGGGAAGCGTTGCAAAAGCTGTCTTAAGGCAGAGGCTCTTTTGAGCCTTTTGCGTGGCGCGTCGTGGCCAAAGAGCGGGAAGTGGTTTGCAATAAGAATGTTCTGGTCAGAGGGGATTTGGGTCAGTTGTTCATTTAACTTTTGCTCAATCTCTTTAGAGAAGTAGCCTTGTGAGGAGATCAGAGATGTAGCGAGAGCTGTATCTAAATAGACAAGTTTCCACGTGTCAGATAATGACTCTACCGCAATTTTTTGCTCTTTCAAGGAGAGATTTGGGAAGTAGTTGTAAAAGAGCTTTGAGCGATCTGCTTGTTTTGTGTAGTGGTCGTGGTTGCCAGGCAGGACAAAAACTGTAAAGCCTGCTCTTTCAAATGCTTTAACGCAGTCAGCTGCTAGTTCAAACTCCTTTTCTAAAGATGTGGTGGTTAGGTCACCTGTAATTAAAACATGAGTGACGCCTTGTTCTTGAAATAGAGGAATGAGCGCGAGTAGGTTTTCTGGGGCAAATTGCCTTTTTCTTGAAAAAATCAGGTTAATATTCCCGAGCCATCGCTTAGAAAAAAATTGAAGCGGGCTATAGGAAGGATGTGCAAAATGCAGGTCTGAAATATGGGCTATTTTTATCGGTTTAAACATAGCTCAATTCTACCTTGAATGAGAATAAAGATAAAGCCGCTCGTATGCTATTTTCAGATTTTTTAGCACTTGAAGACGGTTGTTTGTAATATTCTAATTATTAGTGTTTTAAAAATTAATCAAGCAATTAAGTTGAGATTATAATAACAATATTATACAATATACTTTATAAAAACTTAATAACATGGGATAAAAGATGAGTGTAAGTCAAATCCTAGCAGGTAGTCTTTCAGCTGGGACTGCAGGTTACATTGAAAATCATTATACTGTCCTTGCAAGTTCCGATCCTTTTGGAGGGATTCCGTCGGAACCAACCCAATTTTTTTTCCTTACAGATCGTCACGATGATATTGCGACACAGGTAATTAATGCAGGGCTAATTAATGAAGTTGAGAGGGAGGTTCCAAGTGTGGCGGGAAGAGGGCAGCTTCTACTTGAGTGTGAGCCAAGCATGCGTAAAGTGAGGGATGTTGCTTCTCATCAAATGTCTATTGGAATTGAAGCTCCTCTACAGGCGTATGGGTGGGATTCTGCTTATCCGGATGAAATGTTCAATTTAACTTCTGAGGAATATTCAGAGATGCAGGGACAACAAAGGCCGGCAATGGAAGTGAAACGCTTAGAGTATAAAGCGCACCGTGCTGGTGTGTCAGAATTGGATCTAGATGAAGAGATTTTAAAGACAAAAGCAGAATTGGAGTGTCATGTTGTTTCTCCTTTTACAGCTTCTGCTCTGCGCAAATGGACGGACGGAGCCAATTCACTAAGTCTTATGAATGTGAGACTTGGGGCGCTTGTGCGAACTGTCGATGAGACCTCTTTGTTGCCTGGCAATAAATACTTCCTTATGGGAGCCAACCATGCGACAAATCTTGGCCTTTATACCATTGCGCCTCTTTTAGAAAGACTACAGGGCAAGACATTTCTCATTTTACAAGCAAACACTCCTAAAGGAAATGAAATGCATAGACTAAGACCGGAAAATCTATTTGCAGCTGGAAACAGAGAGCCAAAGCTACCTCTTAAAGTTGCAGAGTTTTTGGTGGCGCAAGTAGAGGAGCGAGCAACTGAGTTGTCTTTTAAATTATCAAATCTCCTTAACAAAAAACAGGGCCAGGCCAAAGCTCGATTTGATGAAGCCACAAGGATTTTTGATAGATGTAACACCAGGTGTCAGGCGGCTCTTGCTGAGTATAGAAGGCTGGAGCAGCCAAAGCCTTTTTTCGCCTCTATTTTTAAGCAAGTGAGTCGAGAGATTTTTTCTTTTCTAGGTTCAAGATCAGAGGAAGAAGCACGACCAGATCGTCTGGCGGTTTTTCGTTCTTTTCTTGAGTCTGGAAATGATGTTGAGAGTGCTATGAGCTTAGTTCGGTATAGGAAAGCAGAGTTTGATGCCGCCTACGCCGAATTTAAGGTAGGAGCAACAGCTGCCATTCAACGGCACGAATCTCGAAGAGAATCTTAGAGTGTGTTTACTCATGATGCAGTAGAAAGGGCTTTATAACGCCCCTTTTTAAGCGGATCTTTCTTAAAGTTCCCCCCCCCCTTGAGTCTGGACGTCATGAAGACCCTTTTGCACCTCAGCGCTTATCGCTTTTTTGCTTTTCTAGGAGTCGATCGTTTGTTGATTTTCATTTTGAAATTGCGGACAGTTTCGCGAATTTGTCGGCTTAGGGTGTTAATCCAACGAATTCCTTCTTTATGAGCGCTTGCAGGAGCGGCTGTTGCTGCAATTTTTTCTTTAGGGGTTGTGCGTTTGTGTTTGCGATGGCCTTTAGCTTTTTTAACAGCGACGATGGAGGCTGTAGGAGCAGCTTTTTTAGCTGTTTTCTTTTTAGATCTAACTTGAGGGTTAAAGATTTTTTTTGCTTCAAGAGCATCTGTCATGTTTGAGGTGTCCACTGTTTGTCCAAGACGAACCTCTTTTTGAATGTTCTTTTCTGTCTTTCGAGAAGTTGGCTGTCTCATGTGGTTCATAGATCCCCTAGTTTAAGTTGCCCTTTCTTGTATTTTACAATTAAAATAATTAATTACCACAAGAAACTCTCTTTTTATCAGAAAAAATTTACCGTTTACTTGAAAATCCCGTTTCTTCATAATCGCGCATTCATCGGTGGTATAGCCAAGTGGTAAGGCAGAAGCCTGCAAAGCTTCCATTCCTCAGTTCAAATCTGAGTGCCACCTTATTTTATGTTATATCTTGTTGCAACACCTATTGGGAACCTCGGGGATATTGCGTTGCGCGCGCTAGAGGTGCTGCGCACAGTTGACCTAATCCTCTGTGAGGATACGCGCCATAGTGGCCACCTGCTGCGTCACTATGAGATTCAGTCTCGTCTTACTTCCTACCATAAATTCAACGAACTAGAAAAAGAAGAGTGGATTGTCCAGGAGCTTAAGATGGGCAAATCCATCGCTCTTATTTCCGATGCAGGGACCCCCCTTGTGGCAGATCCAGGAGCCCGGCTTGTCAAGCGGTGCCGCAAAGAAGGGATCCCCATTACAGCACTTCCTGGTCCTTGTGCTGCTCTTGTCGCATTGACCCTTTCGGGTTTTTCTGCTGAAAAATTCCAATTTCTCGGATTTTTGCCAAAACAGCCTTCTGAGTTAAAAAAGTGGGCAGAAGAGCTTTTAGAGTATTCAGGCACAACGATTTGTTACGAGTCTCCTCATCGCATTGTCAAGAGCTTAGAACTTTTTTTTGCGCTTGCACCTGATAGACGCTTCTGTCTTGCGCGGGAATTAACTAAAGCATTTGAAGAGGTGTTGATTGGACTCCCAGGCGAGCTTCTTTTCCATTTTGATGAAAAAGATCCACGCGGTGAATATGTGCTTCTTATTGAGGGGAATCCTGTAACACTTGTTCCCTCGAACTCGTTTAGTGAAGATCTTCTCTGCTTGCAAAGCCATTTTTCTCTCTCTAAACAAGAGGCGATTCGCCTCGTGGCGCAATTGCGCGGGGTGCCCAAAAGAGAGGTCTATCAATCGTGTCATAAAAAAGATAGTCATGAAGAAGATCTTTTGCTATGATCACACCTTTTAACCAGGAAGGTAAAGATGTCTGCAAAAGAGTTGATTTTTGAAGAAGAAGCGCGCAATCGACTAAGAGAGGGAATTGATGTTTTAGCGGATGTTGTGAGTGTTACCCTCGGGCCTCGGGGACGCAACGTTGGACTCGATTCGGGTTTTGGGCTTCCACTCATTACAAGTATTGGATATAGCCTCATCAAAGATATTGAGTTGAAGGACCAGTACGCCAATATGGGTGTCGCTCTTGGAAAAGAAGTTGCAAGTAAGATGAAAGAGAAGTGTGGAGATGGGACGACAACAGCGATTCTTCTGTTGCGCGCTCTTGTACAGACAGGGGTTAAGAATATTGCTTCCGGATCAAGTCCTATTGCGTTGAAACGCGGTATGGAAAAAGCATTAGATGCCCTGCTAAAACAGATCGATGCTCTCTCTTGTGCCATCACAACTGAGGAAGAGACTAAAAACATTGCAACAGTCTCAGCATCTGGCAATCAAGAGATTGGAACAATGATTGCTGCGGCATTTAAAAAAGTAGGGCTGCAAGGCGTTATTACAGTTGAAGAGGGGAAGGGGCGAGAGACCTTGATTGAGATTGTTGAGGGGATGCAGTTTGAGCGCGGGTATACAAGTGCTTATTTTTGCACAAATACCGAGATGTTGACAGTTGAGATGCAAGAACCGCGCATTTTGATCACAGACAAGAAGATTACCTCGATTCAAGAGATTATAGGGATTGTACAGGCTGTTGCGGCAGCAGGAGAGGCTCTTCTTTTGGTGGCCGATGACTTTGAGGCGGATCTCCTCTCTACTCTTGTTGTCAACCGTCTACGCGGCACCCTGAAGGTCTGTGCTGTCAAAGCACCAGGTTTTGGCGACCGTCGCAAGCAGCTTTTAGAAGACCTTGCTGTTGTCACAGGGGCAGTTCTTGTCTCAGAAGAGAAGGGACTCTCTCTTAAGGACATGACAGTAGATGTTCTTGGTTCTGCAGAAAAGATTGTTGTGACAAAAGATAAGACGACGATTATCAATGGGTCAGGTTCTCCTCAAGCGATTGAAGAACGTGTGAAACAGATCGAGACAGAGATTGCTTTTGCGACAAGTAGCTATGATAAAGAGAAGTTTGAAGAGCGCCGTGCAAAACTAAAAGGTGGTGTTGCGGTAATTCGTGTGGCGGCTGTTACAGAGCCAGAAGTGAAAGAGAAAAAGCAGGCGTTTACTGATAGTTTGAATGCAACACGGGCGGCTCTTGAAGAGGGGGTTGTTGTCGGAGGAGGTGTTGCTTTTTTCCGAGCCTCTTCTTTAATTGAAGATCTCGAGCTCTCAGTAGAGGAGAAGACTGGTGCCCAGATTCTTTTAAAAGCGTGTGAAGCGCCGCTGCGCCAGATCGTCGCAAATGCAGGATTTAACTCTTCTCTTATTCTTGAAGAGGTGATGGGGGCAGGTCCCTCGTTTGGCTTTAATGTGATTTCTGAGAAGGTGGAAGATCTTGTTGTAGCCGGCGTCATCGATCCGGCAAAAGTTGTTAAATCAGCGATTGCCTTTGCTGTTTCTATTGCAGGAGTTGTTCTCCTCTCAGAGGTCTTGATAGGGGATGCTTCTGATGAGATTACCCATCCGTAATCGTATAGGTAATAATCCGGCTTAAATTCGGCATCTTTTCTGCTTCATCTGAAGCAGAAAAGGTGTAGAGGATGGGTAGGCCCGATTGAGAGACTGTTGAGAGTTCAAGAAGAAGATCCGTAGGAGTTGTCGATAGCTCTTGATCTTCAAGACTGCGCGCGCCTCTTGGCGGAGCAAGCCTAACAAAAAGAGATGTCCCTTGGGGCATCTCGGCGTCTAGATAGGCAGAGATCTTTTTGTTTTTTTCATTTGTATGAATGGCGTAAGCCACTTCGATTTGTTGGGATTTTTCTTTTCCTTCTAAATGAAAAAGAGGGGCTGGGCCAAGAAGAAGCATCTCTGTTGCCGGAGCAATTGAAAATGAGATGACTTGTTGTAGGTATAAATCTGCAAATAAAACACCTTTACACGCAAGCATTATAAGTAAAACCTTATATTTCATTCGTTTGCCTTTTTAATTTAAAATTAAATTAACTTGATTATTACAGTCAAGTAAATTACTTTTAA
>JABDDH010000004.1 GCA_013287705.1 Chlamydiota bacterium
AGAATATTGCAGCCTGTTGTAGGCAAATAATTTAAAATTAGGCGCGTTAAAACGTCCTCAAATGGAATTTTATCAAAACTTTCCGCATATTCATTGTAAAATTCATTATTCAATAAAGTTCATTCTTTTTTCTAATCGTTTGTATTTTTCTTCCATCGAATGACCATCCCAATCATTTCCATCTCGAAAATTTAAATGTTGGAAATAACACATTTCACTATCGTGAATATGCCAACTACATTGACCGCCTGGAGTTTCGATATAAACAATGTTTCTCCAATCATCCTCCCACGTGTTATCCTCTAGTGGATGTTTTTGTAACCAAGAACAATAAATTTTAGAAAGATGGGCGACTAGTTGGTTCCGCTCCCAGTAAGCTAAGTCTTTTCCTTCTTTATTGATCATCGGTCACCCCTTTTCTCACATCATTTTGCGGGCGCGCCCATATTTTGCGGGCGCGTCCGTAATTTTATGAGCGCGCGCATATTTTATGAACATCTTTCGTCTTTTCTCGCGTATAGCACCGCACGTAAAATATTCCTTTAAAACTAGGCTTAATAAAGAGGGCAGTCAGTTGTACCGCCCCTAATTTTGTAGACACAAATTTGTATTTTTCCTCTTTTTTCTTTCTAGCTCGGCAGCTATGCTCATTTTTTGTCCAGTCCCCAAGGCTTCGCTCACTAAGTGAGGGCAAGAAATGAGAGAGAGTTATGCGGAAATCGGTGGCACGGAATAAGACAGGATGATACTGTTGAAAACAGGAAAAAACTTGCATGGGGTGCAAGAGGTTGGAGGTTCAAATCCTCTCACTCAGATCATCGTTACGACGCTAAAAGAGAGAAATCGATCTGCTTAGGGCATGTTGTCAATTGGCTTTATTTTGAGGATTTTTGTATTTTTTAGGCAATTTTCAGGGCGGAAAACGCAGGCGAATTAGGAAATTCGGCAAATTTGAGCCTTAGAAATGGACAAAAAAGACAAAATCCGCAAAGTAAATGCAATTGACGACACGCCCTAGTTTTTTCTTTCCTGAAGAAGGAAGAATGAGCCTATGAATTAACAGGGACTTGGTATAGTATGCGGATCCTATTGGAACGAGCTGAGATCTATACCCAAATGAGTTGAAAAGTTGGGAATTTGGCTAGGAGGCGCCCTGTATTGGAACCAGGCTTGCCGATGCCGAAACAGCTAAACTGGAATCAGTTTAGCGATGCAGGCAGGTTCCAAGACAGTGGCTGTCCGACGAAGCTAAAAACCAACTTTTCAAGTTATTTGGGTATATGTGCATAACAACTAAAAATCAAGCGTGGGAAAGGCCTGCAGAAGAGGCGGATATTCCGGTCTTTGAAAAGCATTTTCCCAATATTAATTTTAGAGGCATGTTCGACGCAATGCGCGTGGATGGATGTGTTCCTTTAACGGTGGATTTTGTTCTTTTTGCTGGGATTTTATCGGTTGAAAAAGATGATCTTGGAATGCGATTTCTTCCCTTTTCTGGTAGTCATTCTACAGACGCTCAAACAGTAGTCAAACTCTCTGTTATGGAAGGGATCGTCGATTGGATGGAAAATACAGCTCTTGGCAGCTATATGTGGAGAGTCGCGTCTGAGTGGGCAACAGAAGAGTATGGATGTAAGGTGGAATTTTCGATGAACTGTGGCTGTGGTGCTGTTTGTTCTGAATCGTATAAAAATGGGGACTGGGTTAGATGGGTGCGTCGCTTTAACGGATCTCGTTGCCACATGTATGGCCGTACGACTCTTGTATGGCAGTCGACCATTGAAGGGACGGATATTACGCAAGGCCAATTTCACATGTGGCAACGGATGCGTGCTGCACTTGAAGATCTTCCAGCTATTGTTTTTAACAAAATGTAAATGATTTATGAATAATTTTTTTTAGTATTGAGTTGCCTTTTGGTTGCGACTCTTCACGGGTTAGAATCTCGACTTTGTAACTTTTTGGGACCGAAGGCCTCGAGATATTTGTTCTTGGCGTTGTTTATTTTCTAAGGAAGGGGTTAAAAACCCCTTCCTTAGAAAATAAATCAGCGAGTTTGGCCATAGGCGGAGCAGTTTATAGAGAAAGTTATGAAATTCTAAAGCCTGCAGGCCGTATTGTCAGTCTTCTGGAACAGCCTGATTTAAATCTCTCGCAAAAATTTAATGTTAGGGCAGAGTATCTTTTCGTTTTTCCGAATGGGAAACAACTTCAAGCAATAACCAAACTATTCGAATCGGGCAAAGTAAAACCACCGACCATACACCAAATGAGACTAGACCAAGCCCCTTTAGCTATAGAGGAGATCAAAAAAGGGCATACTACGGGAAAAATTGTTCTTCAGGTGGTGCCTGATAATTTTTAAATATCCAGATTTTGAGGAGATTTCTTGCCAAATTCCCGATTTGAGATAGAATAAATTCCAAAAAACAATTTTTTCAAATTTTGGAGATAGATGGCAGCAGTTGCACTGGTTTTTACTACACACACGTATCATGGCAATTCTGAGAT
This sequence comes from Chlamydiota bacterium, assembly GCA_013287705.1. GTDB lineage: Bacteria > Chlamydiota > Chlamydiia > Chlamydiales > Rhabdochlamydiaceae > JABDDH01. Next base: position 2,512 of record JABDDH010000004.1, read on the forward strand.
CAATTTTTTTCGAGATGATCAGGGTGGACTTTTTGTAACAATTGATACAGAGCGACTGCACATGAGATCTGTTGAGCCAACTGAGGCTGAATACGATAATTATGCAGCTCTTTTTGGTGATGAAACCGTTATGGAAAAATTTGCTACTGGGCAAACAAAAACTAGAGAAGAGATAGAGACTCGAATTAATGAGATGTGGGTAAAACGTTGGAAAAAAGGCGATCCTTATTCTGCCTTAGCTGTTTTTAAAAAAGAGACCGGTGATTTTTTGGGACATGTCGTTTTAGGGCATGGGGATCAACCTGGGCAGTCAGAGATAGCATACCTTTTTCATCAACCTTATTGGAGACAAGGATACGGCAGTGAGGCAGTGATGGCACTTGTTACAGAATATGCTCTTGCGACCATTTGGGAAGGGTACACTTTAGAAGGGCTCCCGCTTGAAAAGATTACCGCAATAGCAAGACCTGACAACCCAGCCTCTTGTCGTATTTTAGAAAAAATCGGAATGCAGTTTCTTTTTGAAGAAGAGAGATATGGAGCGCTAAGATATCGCTATTCAATTGACTTGAGACGTTTTTTTTGAGATTGTGGCTTCCCACAAGTCAAACAATCCAAAGATTAAGTCAGTCCCCGGAAGAGGTTGGGGCTATTACTGCAGGATCAGGGCTGTTTTCTGCCTCACACGGCTCCCACTCCTCTTCAGCAGTAGGGGAAGTTGGACTCTCTTCACAAGCTAATATTCCCAGAGTTTCTAGTTGACTCTCTATTTCATAGAGTTGAGCTTCTTGATCTGACGCTTCCTTTTCTAAGGTAGAGACTCTACACTCTATTTGAGTGAGTCGAGACTCAGATTTATTGTGCGGCACAGACTCCAACCTAGAGAGTCTGCGTTCTAGTTCAGGTAGTTTAGTTGCGATAGCCTCTACCGTTTTTGCAAGTGATGTCACAAGAGTTGATAGTTGAGCTGTCAAATTTAGCAGTTGAAGATTTTTTTCATCTCCATCAGGTCTTGTTTTTTTTGGAATAAGAGCAGAAATGCCTCGGGTCAACGCTTGTGCCTGCGCTGATAAAGGGGGTGTGTGATCCGTATAAATTTTTTTTGGGTCCGATCCAATTCTTGCAGCCATACTGATCTCCTAAGGTTGTCAAGGAGTCTACTCCCTCATTTTTTTCGAGATCAACTAAAAAGTTCATAGGTTGACTTTTTGATTGTAGACAGCGGATTTTCCAAGATCTGATTCAATGGTTAAGAGGCGATTATATTTTGCGATCCGGTCAGAGCGAGATAAAGAGCCTGTCTTAATTTGTCCTGAGTGGGTGGCAACAGAGATGTCGGCGATCGTTGTATCTTCAGTTTCCCCCGATCTGTGGGAAAGGATTGTCGCATAACCATTTTTTTGTGCAAGAGCAATTGCTTCAAGGGTCTCGGTTAGTGTGCCGATCTGGTTTGGTTTAATCAGGATCGCATTAGCAACACCCCGATCAATTCCCTCTTGTAAGATTTTAGATGAGGTGACAAAAATATCGTCACCAACGATCTGAATTTTATCCCCCAATCGTTTGGTTAATCGTTTCCAGCCGTCCCAATCTTCTTCGGCAAGGCCGTCTTCGATGGAATCGATCGGGTACTTGTTACATAAAGAGACAAGATGGTCGATCATCTCATCTGTTGTTTTGATCTTGTAGGGCAGGTGAGCCTCTTTATTCTTTTTTTCGATGTAGTGTTTCCCATCATAAAATTCAGAGGCGGCACAGTCTAGAGCAAGTGAGATATCGCGGCCGACTTTAAATCCCGCTTTTTCAATAGATGCTAGGATCAGGTCGATCGCCTTTTCGTGCGAGGGGAGATTGGGTGCAAAGCCACCCTCATCGCCAACGGCTGTGGGGTATTTTTCTTTTTTTAAAATAGCTTTCAGCGTGTGGAAGATTTCAGCTCCATACCGCAGCGCCTCTTTAAATGTTGGAGCGCCAATTGGGCGAATCATAAACTCTTGGAAGTCAAGGCTGTTGTCTGCATGAGCGCCGCCGTTGAGAATATTCATCATGGGACATGGCAAAAGATGTGCTTGTTTACCGCCTAAATGTTCATAAAGCGAGATCCCGAGAGTTAGAGCTGCAGCTTTTGCAAGGGCGAGTGAGACGCCTAAAATTGCGTTAGCGCCAAGATGGCTCTTGTTTTCGGTTCCATCTAACTCGCACATGGCGTGATCAAGCTCTGCTTGGTCAAAGACTGTTTTACCGGATAAAAGAGCATGGAGAGGACCGTTTATGTTTGAAACCGCCTGTTTGACGCCCTTGCCGCCATAGCGCGCCCGATCGTGATCGCGCAGTTCAACCGCTTCATGCTTTCCCGTCGAGGCTCCAGAGGGAACAGAAGCTTCTGTTCTTATGCCTGTATCTGTTGTCACTCTGACTTGAATAGTTGGATTACCACGAGAATCAAGAATTTCTAGAGCTTCGACTTTTTGGATTAGAGACATAGTGGGGGCCTATCTGTTTTGATGCTTTTTTGTGACGCTCTCCATTAAAGCGCAATAGGAGGCAAAGCGCAAGGCAGAAATTTCACCCGTTTCGACCGCTTTGATAACTGCGCAGTTCGGCTCTTGCATGTGTAGACAGTCGGGATACTGGCACATCTGTCCACTCTCTGCAATTTCAGAGAAGTAGTCGCGGACCTCAGAGCGGGAAATCAACCAGATTCCAAAGCTTTTAATTCCGGGGGTGTCGATACAAAAGCCACCTCCTTCAAGAGGTAAAAGTTCGGCGCTCGTTGTTGTGTGAGCACCTTTACTTGTTCGATCAACAATGAATCCTGTGCGTAAATCAGTGCCGGTGACAGCATTGATCAGCGATGATTTGCCAACACCGGATTGGCCGGAAAAAACGGAGGTCTTGCCTCGCATCGCATTTTTTAGGGTATCGATCCCTTCTCCCGTCGTGCAGCTAACAGCAATCAGAGGGATGTTAAGTTTTTTGTAGTTATTTACAAACTTCTCATAGAGAGCTTTTTCTTCTTCAACTTTCACTTTGTCGATTAGATCAGGAGGAGAAGAGAGAAGATCAGTTTTGTTGATAACAATAATTGGCGAGAGATTCCCTTTTTGTGCTGCAATGATATAACGGTCGACAAGAAATGGCTTAAGAGGGGGAAGAAGGATGCTTGTTGAAATGATGAGTTGGTCAATGTTTACGGCAATTAACTGCTCTTTATTGCGCGATAAATTATCAGCTCGCGATAAAATGGATGTGCGTTTATCGATAGAGACAATGGTCGTTTCATACAGACGCACAAAATCTCCGATGGCGATGAGATTTTTAAGGCGACTTGTCTCTTGTTTTAAAGAGCCTTTTAAGCTGCACACAAGCCGTTTGCCTTCTATATCCACCAGAATCCCTTCAGGAGTAATTTTTAAGATACGCCCTCTGGGAAGTAAGTCTTGATCGGTGAGCCGATTTTTAATTTGGTCTTGATCGGTTTTTTTAAATTTTGAGCGGTCTTTTTGCGATGCTTCTTTACGTATTTTTCGATACAGCTTCCGTTCATCTTTCTGAAAATGGTCTTCCCATTCTTGACTCATTAAAGACCTCGCAGAGCGTGAAGCAAGATAGAGCCGGCACTTGCAACGTTTAGTGACTCCATAGGGCCAATCATGGGAATAGAGATCGGCTGGCACATTTTTTTTATCTCCTCTGATGGTCCGTGTGTTTCATTACCAAGAACAAGAACAATAGGAGCTGTTATTTTTTTGTTAAGAGGCTCTCCCCTAATATCTGCAACAAAAGCCTGGGCGGATTTTTTTTGGATAAGTTCTTGTAGTTCTGTATAGGAACCGATCTGGATCGGCAGGCGAAATGTCGCCCCTTTTGCTGCGCGCAGCGCTTTTTCGTTAAAGGGGTCTGCACTATTGATTAAAAAAGCACCACTCCAGCCAAGCGCAAGAGTTGATCTGATCAACGTCCCTAAGTTTCCAGGGTCTGAAATAGAATCGAGCACAAGGAGAAATTCTGGAGAAGAGAAGTACACTGTTTCGGGCAAGGAGGTTTCTGCCGCAATTGGCTCTGGATTTTTTAATCCTGTAATTTTTTCTAGAATTTCTCGTGTGACACTATATATCGTTTTGTACGAAATTCCCGTTGGCACCTCGTATCCTTTTTCAATGAAAAGAGATGTGACCGGTTGTAGCTCTTTTACCATCGTGTAACCAGAGATTAAGACGCTTTTTTGTTCTTTACGATAACCGCTCTCTTTGCGCAGTTCCACGAGGTGTTTGATGAGGGGATTTTGTAGGCTTGTAATCTCTTTCATTTTAGCAACATCTTTAAAACAGACTCTTTATCTTCAAGTCCTGAGTTTGCCGCGATTCTTTCTGCTTCTATTAAAAGTTCACCGAGCTTTGGCCCTGGGACAATACCGCGCGCGATCAAATCAGAGGCGCGCACAAGAGGATTTTTTTTCTCGATGCGCTCAATGCTCTTATGGAGCGAGGCTGATCTTGCCCTGTGCTTTTCTAAAAAACTTTCCCTCTCTTTTTTCTCCAATCGTGTCGCTAAAATTTCAAGAATCAGATGGCTTTGTTTTTGCGCATAGAATCTGGCCCATTCAATTTTTTCAAGCCCCTCTTGCCAACTCTCTGGCATATTGATCAGGCTCTCTATTTTGTGACATGTGGTGACAAATTCCTTTTCTTCGCGAGAAAGTTTTAGGTAGTCACATAACTTTAATAACTCTTCCAAAGAGCTTTTAGGGAAGAGCTCCAGAAGCTCTGCGATGGGAGGACTCTTTTTAGGAAATTCTGGAATCGTCTTGACGCGTCTGTGAATTTCTTCAATTCCAGCGCCTTTCAAGGCCGGAAAGATTGTTTGCAAAAGGTTTAATTGATAGAGCAGAACAAGGCTTTTCCCAAAATGGGAAAACTGCGCCATTTTTTTAAACTCCTGCCAGATCCGTTCCATAGCAACAGAGGGGAGGAGATCTTGTGCATGAGCAATAATTGCAGCCTCAGTCTTTTTTTCAATTGTAAAATTAAAACGGGTGCTATAGCGGACAGCGCGCATCATCCTTAAGCGGTCTTCAGCAAAGCGGTTATCAGGATTGCCGATGGCGCAGATCTCTTTGCGTTCTAGATCCTTTTTACCCCCAACATAATCAAAGAGCTCTTTTTTGATTGGATCGTAGAACATCCCATTGATGGTAAAGTCTCTTCTTTTAGCATCTTCTTGGGGCGACGCCGGGGTAATTCCCGTCGGGCGCCTTCCATCGACATAACCGTGATCGGAGCGAAAGGTCGCAACTTCAAACGGATGGCTTTCTTCGACAACAATGATAATCCCAAAGGCAACGCCGACGGGGATCGTTTTAGGAAAAAGGGTGCGCACGACATCGATTGGAGCATTTGTTGCAATGTCGATGTCGTCGGATGGATGATGCATCAGAAAATCACGTACCCAGCCGCCAACAAAGTAGGCGATAAACCCGGCGCTTTGCAATCTGGAAACAATGTGTGTCGCAATGGATTCTAGTGGCATAACTCTTCCTTAATCGACTATACTATAGCACATATGAACATTAAGATCTTATCAGAAGCGACAATTAATCAAATTGCAGCGGGGGAAGTTGTTGAAGATCCCGCTTCAGCTGTTAAGGAATTAGTTGAAAATGCAATTGATGCTGGGGCAACGCGCATTGAAGTTGATATAACGGGTGGAGGGTATCTCTTTCTGTGTGTGATGGATAACGGCTCTGGGATGCGTCGTGAGGATGCACTTTTAAGTTTAGAGCGCCATGCGACGTCAAAAATTTCTACGGCTTCTGATCTTTTTTCTTTAAAAACGATGGGGTTCCGCGGCGAGGCGCTCTCCTCGATCGCGGCAATTTCTAAAATGAGACTTGTTACAGCAGAAGAGGGCTCTATTGGAACTGCGGTTCAGGTAGAGGGAGGGGTGATTGTCCAGGTAAGTCCCTTGGCTCGAACGACAGGAACAACAATTGAAGTAAACTCTTTATTTTACAACACGCCGGCTAGAAAAAAATTTCAGAAAAAAGCCCCCGCCTCTCAAGCAGAGATTACAAAGCTTATCGCTTCCTTTGCCTTAGGCTATCCTGAGATTTATTTTTCACTAACGCAAGGTGGAGAGAGGCTCTCTCTATTTCCCCAGATATTACACGCCTCTTTTGAAGAACAGCTCCGCTTACGGATTGACCAGGTCTTAGGTCGTGACTATTTTTCTTCTCCTCCTTATCAGATGGAAAATAGAGGGTGGGCTTCTCATCCACTACAAACGCGTATTAACCGATCGGGACAGTACCTCTTTATTAATCGGCGACTTGTCATCTCCCCACTTGTTTCGCGTGCAATTAAAGACGGCTATGGGACGCGGATAGCAGCTGATCGGTATCCGTTGTTTGTTCTTCATCTGCACGTTCCTGAAGATCAGATTGATGTCAATGTGCATCCTCAAAAAAGAGAGGTTCGTTTTGCAGAGGAAGGTGTAATCTACGAAGAGCTACATCTCCTTGTCCAAACAAGTTTAGGAGAAAAAAAGGTTCCATTTACAAACTACTCTTTTCCCTCTCTGAGTGTCACAAGTGACCTCTCTCCTTATTTGATCTTTTCACAGGAAAAAGAGGTTGTAAAGTCCCCAGTTGTTATAGAGCCTCAAGCAATTGGAGTTTTTGGCCACTTTCTTTTTTTAGATGAAGGGGAGCTTTTGCGCATTGTCGATTTACACAAAGCCGTCGCGCGCATTCTCTTTGATCGGCAAAAAAAAGAGGGTGCCCTAGAGTCTCACTATCTTCTTATTCCTATTAGTCTCTATTTTACACAAGCAGAGGCAGCGTGGCTTCTCTCTCATATTGAAGAACTATTAAAACTTGGGTTTATGATACGGCCTCTTGGTGAAAAAAGTTTTATTCTTGAGGCAATTCCGATACCATTAACTCAAGATGAAGCGAAATCCTCTCTTGAAGAGATTGTTCATCAGGGAGAAGTCTCTATGCCTTTAGGAGACTTAGCCCTCTGTTTTGGTAGAAAAAAAAGCAGTTTTGGCGTGCAAGAGGCGCTTTTAATTTTTAAACAGTTGCAACAGACAACGTGTCCTAACTTGTGCCCCAAAGGCAATCCAACGATGCAGGAGCTCCGACGAGATGAAATCAGCTTATTATTTAAAAAGAATTGAACAGATGCAAAAGCGCCTCGAAGGCAAGGCGTATTTAATTGAGGAGTCGGTTGACCTTTTTTACTTAACAGGACTTACCTTGTCTGCCGGGAGACTTCTCATTTTGCCAGAAAAAGCCGTTCTTTTTGTGGATGGGAGGTATATTAATGCCTGTAAAGAGAGTAGTCCCATTCCTGTAGAACTCGATAGTATTTCTACTTTTCAGAAGCATCTGGGATCGCTCCCTCTTTTTTTTGATCCGGAAAAGATGAGCTATGCTCGCGTGGAAAAATTAAGAAAAACTCATTCCGCAACCCCGAGCCAAAATCCGATTAAAGAGTTACGCCTGATTAAAGATGAACTTGAGCTGCACGCCTTGCAAAAAAGTGCAGATCTCCTCTACGAAGGCTTTTTATATCTCAAAACAGAGCTGAAAGAGGGAGTTTCAGAAGTGGAACTTGCGCGCGCCTTTGAAATTTTTTGTCTAAAAAATGGGGCGGAAAAGCTCTCATTTGATCCAATTATCGCCTTTGGACCAGATAGTGCGATGCCGCATCATCGTGCCGGTTCAAAACGGCTAGAGTCCAACCAGATTGTTTTAATTGATATTGGTGTTGTTGTCGACAGGTACTGTTCTGATATGACACGTGTTGTTTTTTTCGGCACGGTTTCTGACGAAATTCTTGAATTAGAAGATGTTGTCCGCAGATCACAAGAGGCAGCACTTGCCCTCTGCACGCCGGGAACGCCTCTTGGAGATGTAGATGCTGCTGCGCGCGCTATCATGGCACAATCTGGGCTTGAAGATCTCTACTTACACACCCTTGGCCATGGCGTGGGTCTTGAAATTCATGAGTATCCACGTCTTAAAAAAGGGGGGGATGATGCAGCGCTTCTTCTTATGCCTGGAATGGTGGTCACAATTGAGCCGGGACTCTATAAGGCAGGGATTGGCGGGGTGCGGATCGAGGACACGATTGTAATAACTGAAGAAGGCTACCAATTTATCACAACGCATGACTTGTAAAAAGTACTCATTTTTAGAGCATTTAGTTGAAGGCGTCTTGCTTGCAAATCAAGCATTTGAAATTCAGTACGTCAACACTGCTGCCATAAAGATGCTCAAAATCGACAAGATGTCATCTGTGCTGCTTGAAAAAGGGTTTAAGCTTTTAAGAGAGTGCTCCGAAGCTTGTGCAACGCTTAAAAGTTCGGTTGTCCCCACAGACGACTCTATGAACTATTTAGAATTTGTGGCAACACGTGAGGAAGATGGGTCGTTTGTCTTGATTGTTCAAGATAGCTCTAACGAACATAAGGTGCTCGAGATGGGGAAAAACTTTGTCTCAAACGCCTCGCATGAGCTGCGCACCCCAATTACCATTATTAAGGGATTCGCAGAGACCTTGCAGGATCTGCCAGAGCTCTCCCGTGAGATGCTTTCTGACATTACAGAAAAAATCGTGAGAAATTGCAGGCGGATGGAGAATCTTGTACAGAACCTCCTGCTACTCGCTGATGTGGAAAACGTTCCTGTCTCTCATTTTCATCCCACAGATTTGGGTTCTGTTATCGACAATGCGATCTGTATGGTTCACTCTCTTTATCCACAAGCCGCAATTTGCAAAGAGAGAGAGCAAGAGGTGCTGCTTGTCCAGGCAGATAGCGATCTTTTAGAGCTTGCTATTCGCAATTTGATTGATAATGCAGCAAAATATTCAGTCTCTCCGGTACAGATCTCTGTTGTGACAAGACGCAAAGAAGAGCGCGTGGAGGTGGAAATTAGAGACTCTGGCATTGGAATTTCAGAGGTAGATCTTGGTAAAATTTTTGAGCGTTTCTACACCGTGAATAAAGCCCATGCTAGAAGGCTTGGTGGTGCAGGACTTGGCCTCTCCCTTGTCAAGATCATTATCGAGAAACACAATGGGACCATCCATGTCGCCTCACAGCTTGGCAAGGGGACCAGTATTAAGGCGACTTTTCCCCTAATTTAATCAAATCGTGCACTAGCAACGCACGGTTCGGCTAAAAACCAAGTGTTGACAAAGTTCGGTTTTGTTGATATGTTTGGGGGATATGGAACGAGAAGTCCTTAAGCAAGTTATAGCGGATCAGCAAGAGTATAGGCCACCTAAGAATTTTTTTAATCGGGTGCTGACAGAAACGGTGCTGCGCTTTGTAGACGATCCAAGTATTATTATTATTAGTGGGATCAGAAGGTCTGGAAAGTCAACAATTCAACGTCTTTTACAGTTAGAATTGTCGCAATCAGATTATTATTTAAATTTCGATGATGAACGACTCATTCGCTTTCAAGTTGAAGACTTTCAAATGTTACTGGAGGTTCTGATCGAGTTGTTTGGTCAGCAGTCAATATTTTATTTTGACGAAATTCAAAATGTTGAGGGTTGGGAGCGTTTTATCCGCAGATTGTATGAACAGGGGAAGAAGATTTATATTACCGGATCTAATGCAAAACTGTTGAGTAAGGAATTGGGGACTCATTTAACCGGTAGATACATTCAGTTTGAGGTTTTTCCTCTCTCTTTTCAAGAGCTTATACGTCATAACCTACCTGAAGTGCTTTCTAAAAAAGCTTTGTCGACAAGTGACGTGGGGATGATCCAACACCATTTTGCACATTACTTAAAAAATGGTGGGATCCCAGAATACGTCAAGTTTGAAAAACCTGAATATTTGAAAGACCTATTTGAAGGCATCCTCTATCGAGATATTATTACTCGCTATAGAGTTAATGATGAAAAGCCTTTACGAGAACTGGTCTACTATTTAGCGAGTAATATTGGCAAAGAGTTTAGCTATACAAAACTTGGTGAAATAGTAGGGCTTAGCAGTCCTCATACGGTTGTCAATTATTGCCATTATCTGGAACAGTCTTATCTCTATTTTTTTGTCAGTCGCTATAGCCACTCTTTAAAAAAACAAATTCAGTACAATAAAAAGTGTTATATGATTGATCCGGCGCTGATTCGTACAATCGGATTTCGTGTGAGTGAGGATAGAGGCCGTCTGCTCGAAAATATTGTATTTTTGCATCTGAGAAAGCAGAATAAAGAGATCTACTTTCATAAAGACAAAAAAGAGTCTGATTTTATCCTCAGAGAGGGCAATCAGATTGTCCAAGCCATTCAAGTTGTGACAAGTCTTGTGGATGAAAAAGTCAAAAATCGCGAAATTGACGGCCTTGTCGAAGCTATGAGTTGTTATAACCTAAAAGAGGGGCTTATCCTCACGGAACATGAACAAGTCTCGCTGGAAGTGAATGGATTTATGATTACAGTTATGCCTATTTGGAAATGGCTTTTGTCTTTCTAGATTTTATCCGTCCTCCGGCGGAAGCCCGGCCCTTAAGGGCCGGGTATTTTTAAGTCAAACAAAGTTGGGGCGAGTTTTGAAGCTCAGCCCAACTTATAAACCCAGTCCTTAAGGCCTGGGTTCACCGGTATACCTTCGTTCTGTATTTAAAGTCGAAACACTGTCTAGTATGTGCTTCGAAGAGAGAAGAGATTCTGTTCTAGAAAAACACGGCGCTCGACGTTGGATGCATCATTATTTAAAACGCCCTGCTCCACCCCGTCTGTCATTATAGGAAGTATTGATCCAAGGGCGGATCCAAAATCTTCAGCGTCACCTGTGGCGCTAGCTTTTAGACACAGTTCCATAAACTCTCGTTCTTCACTTCCCATACTTTCGAACAGTGTTGAGAGGTAAGCTTCCGCATTCAGCTCTTTTTCTGCTTGGGGGATGTCTAAGAGGGCCTGAAATGACTTGCCAGCTGTTTGAGCAAGGAGCTCTGGACCCATTGCAACATCTCGTTGGATCGCTTGTTCTAATTCAGATTCTGGGGACAAGAGCTTTGATCCTTGAGCAAGCTCCACTTGGCCAAGAGTCTGTAGCTGTCGACCCAGTAGTGTAGGCGCTTCTTGAATCACCGATAGAAAACCGCGGAATGTTCTTTCTTGTGCTTTTATATAAGCTGCTTGAAGCTGCAGGATGGGGAGTGTTTGATTGGCGACGTGTTTCAGCTTGAACTAGACGTTTTTGTCGATTGGGGTGCCATATTTTTTCTCTCTCTTGTTCCATTGTGGCGGCATCTCTAAAACCCCTTAGGAGCTGTTTTTCTGGGCAGCATTTACCATAACAGAGATAGATCAGCGCAAGGCCGATTGCCGGACCACCACAAGCGAGTGCAACTGGCAAGCTGATCACAGCAGACGAGCAAGTGCGGCGGAAACCCCAGCAATGACTACTGCTACAAAAAAAGCAATAGCGATTTTTTGAGCTTTTGAGCGAGTTGGCCAAAACGTTAGGCAACGGGCACGGCATGAATTGTAGCAGGAGGGGGGCCAAATCCTGTAATTTGTATCATAAAAACCTTTTGTTGTTAAATAATAATAACAATTAACGTTAATGCCATTGTCAATGGCTTTTAAGTAAAAAATTCTTGTCATAATTTCTGTCTGAAAGCAAATAATTAGTTTAATTCGACCGAGTCAAACAAAACTTTATTTTAAAAAAGTTTTAGGATCAAGAAATGCGGACTTTAAAAGACGGTAGCCTATTTCTATAGAGCAGTTAAGGGGTACGTTTGAGTTTGGACCGTCATTACTTTTTTTGACGCTGAGTGGCCACGCGCTTTTTCTTAGCTGGCTTAATTGGCACAAGTTTGTACCGATAAGGGGGGGTCTCCTCTATAATTTCCCCTTTGCGAGAAAATACAAGGGCTGTTCCTGTACGAACAGCTGTCTCAAAAGCTCTTTGGAAACTTTTTTCATGAGCCGCTAAGATATATTTGCTCAAATCATCGCTCACAGCTGATCTCCTGGATTTTTTTCCAAATATCTCTATCTAGAATATCTATTTGATTGTTTCTATTTTTTCTAGCAATTAACCTTCTCTCAGAAGTTTCAGACGAGTTGTCCATGATGAACGCCTCATCTGCTAGAGGCAAATAGTGAAAAATAAGATTTTTAATCCCTAAATAGTAGCGTCTTATAATGGATTCTTCAGGGACATTGTGTCCGCCCTGCTTTACTCTTTGAGCCACTCTCTTGACGGCTTCCTCAGCTCTGGACAACCAGAGGAATGTTAAGTTAATCTCATATCCTTTTTCTTTAGCGGATTGCAGATGTTTTATATAGTTCGTTCCGGAAGCTGTTGTCTCAAAAGCAAAACTCTCATTAGCATCCAATAATTCCTTAAGGCGATTAATCATTAGCTTGCTCGCAGTTAAGGCCACGCTCTCTGGGTGTTTTGGGGCAAGACCACGGGCAATTTCATCAGCATTGATGAACTCATATAGTATCGCACAGTTTTGCATCAGTTCTATTGTCATTGTTGTTTTGCCTGCACCATTTGGCCCTGCAATCATAAGAATTTGTTTAGACATAGGTCTTATTACATTTTAAGAAGTTGCAAGATCGAGGTTGTAGACAGCTGCTCTAATTGTGCACTATTTTAATGCAAAAAATCTATAGTAAAAGATCTCTGGAGGAACGACATGAACAGGTAGCTCGGGCGCAATTCTGGTCCTAAGGTTGTTGAGAAGAGATGGGAAGTTTTTTCTGGATGCCGGTCTCGCTGTCTTGCGCGTGGATTGTCTCTCTAATCTCTCTTTTTTTACTAAAGCTTACCAGGGACTCGGGGTAGCTAAATTTCTTTTCCATTGCAAGAGTTTGAAGTTCCGCCTTATTCAGAGTGCGTGTTTTATTCTCTTTTTCAGAAACAGAGGCTTCTTTATCGAGGATCTGTTGAGCTGTTTTTTCTCCAAAAAAAGCAGCAAGAACTGGGAGTGTCGCAGAGTGAAAATAGATGAGGGGACTTTTATTGGATTTTTGGAGTGTGATATAACTTCCGAGTGCTGGATAGCTTTTTTGGGTTCCTTTGATCATTTTATAAAAGAGCGCCTTCTTGAGTGGATCTTCAGGAAATAGATCAGAGAGTGTTGCAATCTCTTTTTTTTCGAATCCTTTTGCGATCATCGCATCTAGGATCTGATACTGTAGATTAGGGAGGGCTGATTTTTTAAAAAAAGGGGCCTCTTGGTAGAGGATGAAGATCAGCCTTGCTGCCATTTCATAGAGCTCTTTATAGGCTTCTGTTTTTGGCTCCTGAAATAGAGGAGAGATGTTTAACTTTGACTTTTCGGGATAGGTGAGGAGGTCGCGGCTTGAAGAGAGAATACGTTTTTCTTTTTCTACTTTTTCTTTAACTGGCTTCTCCTCTGTTGCTTCTTTTGGCTCTGCTCTTTTCACCTCAAAATGGGTCTGCTCTACCTTGTTAAACGCTTCGCGGACAGCTTTTCTGTAGCCCCGAATGCTCCGCTCCTCAGAGAGAGTTGTGACTCGCTCTTTAAAAAGCATTGCAGATCCAATGGATAGGATCAGTAGAAAAGCTGAGACAAGCGGTAAGATATTCATGGCTCTAGGATATACGACACTGATTATTTATACTTTTAATTTTTTCTTTGTAGAAACTATTTTTTCGGGATTTGCGTTTGGAATAAAGAAGATCCGACGGTTTTTAGATGATCTGATCTGAACCATACTAGGAAGCTCTTTTCTGTTTTTATCCCATTGCTCTGTCCATTGCTTTGTCACTTGATCAAAAAAAGAGAAGTTGAGCGTGTGGATATTAGAGAGAAGACGCTCTTCTCTTGCTTTTCCATTTTTTGCATAGCAGCTTAAAGTTAATGCAGTGGAATGTAAAAAGAGTTTGCACTTCAGCTCGTTGCAGAAGAGAGGATCTAGATCAATTCCTGCATTAAAATGAAAAAAAAGAGCGCCTTCTTCAAAATAAAAAGGTTCCTGCAGAGTCTGTTCGAAGACTTGTGATAGGCGTAGCTGCATGACTTGCTCTGCTAGAACCTCTTGTTTGTTCTGAATCACTTTTTGGATCTTAGTTTCAAGATGCAGATAGTTAAAAAAAAGAACAGAGAGAAGCCCTCCTGTTAACAGTAGAGCCAGCATCACTTCTAATAGAGTTAAATTGCGTTTGGTATACAAGGTTTTTTATGTTTTTTCTAAAAAGAGTTGGTGTTCAAAGATCGTTGTTTTTCCTCTCCCACTTTCGATTGGGGTAAAGCTAATTATTATATTAATTAGACGATAGAGTTCTCCTTGAACTCCTTTTTTTTCACGGCCGGCTGTTAGTAGAATCTCTTGTTTGAAGGGCTGTTTAAAGACCCCCGGGAGCTCAACAAGCGTTGAGTTACTCTCTTCTTTATACGGTTCCCCATTATTTAACTTGTCCCATGGAATCGTGTTTTGGTAGAGGCGTGTTCTTATTTCTGCAAGGACGAGATCAGATTCTAATTCAAGCTGCATGCGGATCAAGCAAGCTGTCTCCTGGTGTAACGTCTCAAGTGGCGTGCGGATCAGAGGAAGTGCAAAAAACGAGACGAGAGTGAGCGCAATGAGTAGTTCTAAAAGCAAAAAAGGGAGCTTTTTCTTCATAAAATTTTTAGTGGAATAAAGTCTAGATAGTCGCACGAGGTGAGATGGTAGTTGACCCCTCGCGCTTTTCCAAAAAGGTCTTTTCCTCTTTGTACATTGTGCAGGTGGCCAAAGACAACCGTCTCAACTTGATACTTCTCAAATACTTTTGAGGCACGCGACGGCGCAAGATCTAACCCAATAGGAGGGTAGTGGGTCATTGCAATGCGCCATTTTGCTTTTTCAGAGAGCGCTTTTAAACTGAGTTCCAATCGTCCAAGTTCACGAACAAAGATTGTTTCAGAAGAGGGCTTTTCTTCTTTATTTATGCGCTCTTTTGGGTTCTCTTGAAATTCAATAATGGAAGAGAATCCGTACTCTTCTGAATCCCAAAGTCGCGTACCGCCAATTGTGACATCGTTCCAGTTGAAGACATTATTCTGAATAAAGTGGATGGATGGAGGCAGGAGCTCCTTTAATTTTGATGCAGAAGGCCACCAGAGATCGTGGTTGCCGCGCAGGAGTAGTTTTGTTCCAGGAAGTGCATCAATCCAGCGTAAATCAATGAGTGCATTTTCGAGTTTTAGCGCCCAGGAGATGTCGCCTGGAATAAGAACCAGATCATCTTTTTGGACAAGGGCGCGCCAGTTTTTTTCAATCCGTTCAGCGTAGTTCTGCCATGTTGGGCCAAAGAACTCCATGCTTTTATCAGGAGCGCCAAAAGCGAGGTGAAGATCGGCAAGAGCCCAAAGAGTCATTTATAGTACAAAATTATCAGGAAGAATTGTGCCTGTTGTGACAATGATAATTCCATCGCGGATATAAATGCCACTGCCATCATATCGATCTAGGTGGTCTTTATTAATTAATTGGACGCCATTGCCGATATGGACATGCTCTTCAATAATTGCTTTTTCAATTAGGCAGTTTTTCCCTATAGTAAATTGGGTAGGGAGAATAGAGGGGATTGTAATTTTTGGCTGATAGCTCTGATTCCCGATCAAAATTGAATTCCGAATAATAGTCCCGCTTTTAATTTGACAGCGCACTCCAATAATACTGTTAGAAATTTCTTTTGCTTCAATAATTGTTCCTGGACTAATCAGGGAGTTTTGGATAGAGGCGTGATGGATAGAGGCGCTCGGGAGGTTGTGTGTCCGTGAGTAAATGGGTTGTAATTCGTCATAGATATCAAGACAGTTTTTATGGGCAAGAAGAGCCAAATTTGCGTTGTAATAAGACTCAATGGTTCCAATGTCTTCCCAATAACCTTGATAGAGAAAAGAAAAGGCGTTGCCTTTTTGAATCTGTAGTGGGATCAGATGTTTACCAAAGTCATCCCCATTTTCTTGTAATAGAGCAACTAGCGCCTCTCTTTTAAAAACATAGATTCCCATAGAGCCGAGATAGTGGGCTGTCGTGTGATTTTCGATGTGTTCTTTTTTTAAAAATTCTGTTTTTAAGGCGAACTTGTCCAAAATGGATTGTTCTTGAGGTTTTTCGTAAAATTCAAGGATCTGAGAGCTCGGATCAATCTGCATGAGCCCCATTCGTTTAGCCTCTTTTACCTGAACAGGCAAGGAAGCAATCACAAGGTCTGCGTTTTCTTCTTTTGCAAATGTGATCAGGCTAGAGAAGTTGATGTTGTAAAGCTGGTCTCCTGAGAGGATAAGGAAGTGAGAGGCGGTTGATTTAAGAATCTGGTCCATATTCTTACGGATGGCATCGGCAGTTCCTTTATACCACATCACCCCATCTGGGCGCTCCTCAGGAGATAGAAGCACGATTTCCTCTTCTTCAAAGAGATCGAAATGGTAGGTTGCATTGATGTACTGATTGAGATCTGTTGTGAAAAATTGGGAGAGGACGTAGATCTGTCTAATTTTGGAGTGGAGGGAATTCGAGAGTGGGATGTCGATGAGTCGGTATCTGCCACCAAAGCTAACATTTGGCTTACACCGTTTTTCTGTTAAAGGAAAGAGGCGCGTGCCTTGTCCTCCAGCCAAAATAATCGTGGCAATATCGTGCATCTTCTATTCCCTGTCTTATTTTCACTTTGTACATAATTCATATTAATTAACGCCAGGATTTACTGATCAAGACCATTTCTTTTTTTAATTCTTCGGGTAAATTGTCTTGAGACAGGAGGGTAAGAAAAACTTTTCTTTCGGATAAGTCTAAAGCTGAACAGCCGAGGATAAGATAAGAGGCAAAAAGGGGAAGTTTCCAGACTTCTTGATTTTTTAGGAGATTCAAACATTCTGTTGCAATTGAGGACTCTTCTGTAAATTGTAATAGAGCAATTACAGCTTTTTCATTGTCTTTACTGATTGGCAAGTGAGAGAGTTTCTTTAAGAGAAACTCTTTAGCCCCTGGAATCTCTTTAAGAGCTGCTAGAACAATTTCTTCAAGAAAAAAGTCGTCTCGGCCCAGAGCTTCAAAGAGAGGATTGAGTGCAAGAGGCGCTTGAATTTGCCCAAGAGCTGTAGCTGCAGCATAGGGAGCGGTTCCATATCCAGGAAAAAGTGGACTGTAAAAATCGTTTGAAGAGACGAGCTCAAGCAATGCTGGAAGGGTCTCTTGACTCATTGAAACAGCTGCTTCTATTTCATCAAAAGGGTCTTCTTTTTCAGTGAGGATCAGGTCTGATATGATTTGTGCAGATTTTGATCCGCTCTCATAGACATCGCGTAATTCTAGATATTTTTTTCGTGCGCGTTCGACCTCTTTTTTTTCCATGTGAGAGAGATAGAGTCGGGAGAGGTTCTCTTTGAGCTTCTCTTCTAGCTCTGCAAGTTCTAAAATCCGTTTAATGGTTAAATCGCGATCGACTCCTTTTCCTTTTTTTTTATAATACTCGATCATGAGTGGAAAAGAGCCGCTAAAGTGGGCATCGCGATGCATTAAAATTTTATGATCGATCTCGTCGACCATCGGTAGATCCATCATCGTATAGCTCCTAGTAGCTCTCCTGCATGGTAGCTTGATCTGACAAAAGGACCGCAAAACATCTGTTTAACACCGATAGAGAGACCAAACTCTTCATATTTTTTAAATTGCTCGGGGGTAACAAAGGCTTTTACGCGCAGTTTTCTGATGTCCGCTTGTAGATAGTGGCCAATTGTGATGATATCACACCCGGTTTGGTGCAGGTCAGTAATTGTTTCAAAGACCTCTTGCTCGCTCTCTCCAAGTCCCACCATGAGTCCAGATTTAACACTTAAACTCTTTTTGGAGGAAGCCACATATTTTAGAAGAGCAACTGTTCGATCATAGAGTGCTTTGTGGCGCACGCGCGGTGTTAGACTACGTACGGTCTCAATATTGTGATTAAAGATGGTCGGCGAGGCATTTAAAACAGTGTCGAGAGCTTCAAAATTTCCAGAAAAATCAGAGGTTAAGACCTCAATTGTCGTCTCCGGATTTTCTTTTTGAGTAGCCTGAATAATTGCGGCAATGTGACCGGCTCCTCCATCGGGAAGATCATCTCTTGCGACCATTGTGATCACGACATGTTTGAGCCCAAGCTCTTTCACAGAGAGTGCGATGCGGAGTGGTTCGTCAGTTTCTGGAGGCTTTGGCGTCTTTGAGAAGTCGATCGCGCAAAAGCCGCAGTTGCGCGTACACTCTTTACCTAAAGCGAGAAATGTCGCTGTTTTTTGAGAGTAGCATTCCAAGCGATTGGGACATTTAGCCTCCTCGCAGACCGTGTTGAGTCGATATTTGGTTAAAATACCTTCAGTTTTAAATAGTTGTCCTCCTGGCGGCAACTTGCGATGGAGCCAAGAAGGAAATCTTCCAGTACCCTCTTCGGGATTGTCTGGTAAAATATTGAGTCGTGTCATTGTTTTATCCGAGGCGGGAAGTGAATGGGACTATCTTCTGCTAACAGAGCGGCTTCTAGCCACGCCTCTGCAACAGTTGGATGCGCATGAATCGTCTCTGAAATGCAATCAACGGTTAACTCGTTTGTGATGGCAAGTCCCATCTCTGCAATTAACGTTGCAGCGTCGTGCCCAACAGCCTGTGCCCCAAGGATCTCTCCTGTCGTCTTATCACTGATAATTTGGGAAAAACCGTCAGTAGAGCGTGTTGCAATCGATTTTCCAAGGGCTTGAAAAGGAAATTTCCCAATAGAAATTTTTCTACCCGATGCTTCTGCCTCTTCTTGTGTCATTCCAACAGTTGCAATTTCAGGAGTTGTAAAGATGACAGCTGGGACGGCATTGTAATGCATTGTGGTATTTTTCCCTGTTGCGTTCTCGGCCGCGATAATTCCTTGATGGGAAGCCACATGAGCTAGCATAAATTTCCCGGTGACATCGCCGATGGCATAGATGCCAGGAACATTTGTTTCCATCCTTTCATTGACAACAATCGCGCCTCTGTCTGTTGTGAGAACGCCAGCTTTTTCTAATCCAAGGTGAGTTGAATTGACCGTTCTTCCGATACAAATTAAGGCAATATCTGCTGTAACTGGAGGTTTGTCTTTGAGTTGAATGGTAAGACCATGATCTCTTTTTTCAATTCCAGTGACCATGACTCCTGTCTGAATCTGGATTCCTTTTTTCACAAAGGCACGAGTCAGAGCTTCTGAGACAGCCTTTCCTTGTAGGGAGATAATAGAGGGGAGTGCTTCAAGAATGATGACTTTAACTCCAAATTCCGCGTAGAGACTTGCAAATTCTGAGCCGATATAGCCGCCGCCGACAATTGCAATTGTTTTTGGGAGCTCTTTGAGTTCCAAAATCGAAGAGGAGTTAAAGATCTGTTTGTGATCGCAGGGGAATGCAGGAATATCTAAAGGAACAGATCCTGTAGCAATAATTGTCTTCTCTGCTCGAATAACCAGATTGTCAATGCCCTTGACTTTGATTCCATGAGGCGATAAAAATTCTGCTTGCCCGCGTATAATGACAATTCGATTGGACTGAATGAGCCCCTCAAGACTTGTGCGGATTTTTTCAACAACAGAGTCTTTGCGTTCTTTCATTTTGGCAAAATCAAAAGAGACGGGTCCGGTTGTAATTCCAAATTCTTGGGCAGCAAGAACTTGTTCCAAAACATTAGCATTGGCAAGAAGGGTCTTTGTTGGAATACAGCCGACATTCAGACAAGTTCCGCCTAAATGGCCTTTCTCGATTAAGCAAACAGTCTTGCCCGTTTGAGAAGCTTTAATTGCAGCGACATAGCCGCCAGGTCCGCCCCCAATCACAACGACATCAAATTTTTTTTGAGACTCACTCATAATCATACTCCAAATCAAATTCGACTATATCAGAAATCTGAAAAAAAGAGTGCATCTTTTATTCGCGATATGCGACGATGGGGCTCGAGGAGAAGCCGTATGAAGACATCTGATCGTCAAAAAATGTGCCCTAGTTGTGATGGAATGATCTCTGTCGATGTGGTTGTCTGTCCCTACTGTACAACGGATCTCTCTTCCGTTGTGGCCAAAGAGCCTTCGACTAAAGCTGCTCTTCTCAAGGGCAAAGCTCTTCAGGACGCCTCTTCTGCTCTATATACGTCATCTTATGCATCTGAAGCTGAAGGGAAACGGGAGTTTAAACAGGTTGTAAACGAACCTGCTCGGCCATCTGTTGCGCCTGAGCCTCTTAAAGAACAGAAGTCTGATGCTCTCTTCCCAATCCTTGCTTTTTGCGTTGGAGGGGTTCTATTGACCCTTGGCCTGATGCAGTTTTTTTTCTCAGAAAATGGGATGCTAACGCTTGAATGGGATGTAACTTATTGGTACATCTACTGTTTAGTGGCCGCTCCTCTCATCTTTTTTGGATTCAAAAAAATCGGCGAGTAGTCCGCTATGCTTTTGTCAACCCAAAGTAGAAATGCCACCTTCTTAGACTTCTTTCCCTCTTTAAATAGGAGGTAAATAATACTCTTCTTCCTCTTCCAGGCGTAGAGTGTTGGCAAGTTCGCAAGCACCTCAAAAACTTCATGAGGGATAAACTTGCTTGTGAACTTGTCGACACCGAGCCTGGGGACTGTTCGCAACTTGTTCGTATGTTCAAAAAACAAGTAAAACTTTTTTAGAGCAAAGGTTTTTTTTGAATATATGAACAAATTGTGAACAGCCGATTTTTTTTAATCCAACTATCTCCAAATTTTCTTATCAACTTGCCTCATAACACCGAGACGATCTGCTTCCTTGATACTCATTTTCACCTCTTCCTTCATAGAACCTCCTTAAGGCTGTTAAGCCTACCAGAGGTGACATTTCTACTAAGGATAGAGAGCGCCTACAAAAGATCTACAAAGTGCAGAACGTTTATTATCAAAATTTACTCCATCATGCATTTAAACAGGAGTGAACTCCCTATGATCAAAGCATCATGCGGACAAAAAAAGACTCTGTGACAGTGGTTGAAGGAGCTCGTCATCTGAACATTGTCTCCAATATGGCTCTACACTGGGTCAAAAAAGATCTTCACCATTTTTCCCAAAACTCTAATGTTTTAGTCATGGTTAAAAATATCAGCAGCAGCTTCCCTTGACAAAAGGCGCCCTCTTCTTTACAATCCAAGCTTCAAATTAGGAGTTTTTTTATGCACAATATTCAGCCATTAGGCAATCGAGTTTTAGTAAAACGTTCTGAGGCGCGTACAACAAAGAGTGGGATTATTCTTCCAGATTCTGCCCAAGAAAAACAGAGGCAAGGTGAGATCGTTGCCGTAGGGCCTGGTAAAATGGGCAAAAATGGGGTTGTTTCTCCGCTTGATTTGAGCGTCGGAGATACAGTGCTCTTTTCTTCCTATGCAGGAGTTGAGGTAAAAGGAGAGGCTCGAGAGGAGTTTCTTATTTTGTCAGAAGATGATATTTTAGCGGTTTTAAATTAAAAAGGAGTTTCTTATGTCGAAGATGTTACAATTTAATGAAGAAGCGCTTAAGTCGATTCTTAAAGGAGTAAAAACTCTAGCAAAGGCTGTCATCGTAACGCTTGGCCCAAAGGGTCGTAATGTTGTGATTAATAAGGGGTCGCGTTCTCCTCTTTCAACAAAAGACGGAGTTACTGTCGCAAAAGAGATTAGCTTAAAAGATAAATTTGAAAACATGGGTGCCCAGCTTGTTAAAGAAGCGTCTGCAAAAACCGCAGATGTTGCAGGAGATGGGACAACAACCGCAATTGTTTTGGCTGAAGCGATTCTCTCTGAAGGAATTAAAAATGTTATCGCAGGTGCAAATCCGATGAGCCTAAAACGAGGAATTGATAAAGCTGTTGAAGCTTTAAGTGGGGCTCTCTCTGCTATGGCAGTTCCTGTAAGTAGTCCTAAAGAAATTGAACAAATTGCGACGATCTCTGCAAATAATGATAGAGAAATTGGAGAGATGATTGCCCGTGCCATGGAAAAAGTGGGTAAAGATGGGACGATTACGATTGGTGCTGCAAAGGGGATTGAGACAACTCTTGATGTTGTTGAGGGGCTGCAATTTGACAAGGGGTACCTGTCGCCCTATTTTGTGACCAACTCTGAAAAAATGAGAGTTGAGCTTGATAACGCTCTTATTTTAATCACAGATAAAAAAATCTCGAGTGTTAAAGAGATTGTTCCTGTTTTAGAGAAAGTGATGGAGAAAGGACAGAGACCTCTTTTAATTATTGCAGAAGACGTCGATCAAGAGGCGCTTGCAACGCTTGTTGTCAACAAGCTTAAAGGTGGATTACTAGTTTGTGCAGTTAAAGCTCCAGGGTTTGGTGACAGACGTAAAACACTCCTCCAAGATATCGCTATTATAACTGGCGGAACAGTTGTCACAGAAGAGGTTGGATTAAAATTAGAAGATGTTACGCTTGAGATGTTAGGACGCGCAAAACGACTCAAGATTTCTAAAGACGATACGACGATTGTTGACGGAGCGGGAAAGAGCGAAAAGATTGCAGAGCGTCAAAAGCAGATCCGCGCAGAACTTGCGGCGACAACGAGTGATTATGATCGTGAAAAACTCGAAGAGCGTCTAGCAAAATTTGCCGGTGGTGTGGCCGTTCTAAACATAGGTGCTCAGACAGAAGCCGAGCTAAATGAGAAAAAGGCGCGTGTCGAAGATGCGCTTCATGCAACACGAGCGGCAGTTCTCGGGGGGATTGTTCCTGGCGGTGGCGTTGCCCTTTTGCGAGCCATTAAAGCGCTTGACCTGTTAAAACTTTCAGCTGATGAGATGATTGGAGTGGACATTGTACGAGAGGCCGCCAAAGCTCCTGCAATTGCTATTGCTTCCAACTGTGGGAAACAGGGGAATCTCATTGCTGCTAAAACTTTAGATCTAGAGGGTAGCTTTGGTTATAATGGCGCGACAGATAGCTTCGGCGACCTTTTTAAAGAAGGAGTCATTGATCCAAGACTTGTTACGGAGAGCGCATTGAAGTATGCAGCTTCGGTTTCAGGGCTTTTAATTACGATTGCTGTTATGATCACAGACAAACCAGTTCCTAAGTCCCAAACCCCAATGCCATCGATGGATGAGATGGGTGGTATGGGAGGAATGGGTGGTATGGGGATGATGTAGTCATTCTGAGTATCAGGTGTAACAAAAAGAGGGCTTGACGCCCTCTTTTTGTCTGAAACTCGACTTTGCAACTTTTTGAGCCCGCCTGCCTCGTCTATTAGTTCTTGGTTGTTTGGCCTATGGCTAAACTCAACTGTTTATTTTCTAAGGAAGGGGTAAAAACCCCTTCCTTAGAAAATAAACAGTTCCAAGAACAAATATCTCGAGGTTTTCAGTCCCAAAAAGTTGCAAAGTCGAGTACAAATCTTTTGAGAAGAATGGATCCAGAGCCAAAGAATATTATCGTTAGAATGCCCAATTGGATTGGGGACCTTGTGATGGCAACGCCTGTTTTAGCAGAGCTGCGCCGGGCATACCCTCATGCACGCATTACAGCGATGGCACGCGTCCCTCTTTGTGAACTGCTTCGTGATGACCCACAGATTGATGAACTTTTCTGTTTTTCTAAGGGAAGTAGTTTTTCTAGATATTCTGATAAAAAAGGTGTCGTAGAAAAGTTGCGTAGAGACCGGTACGATCTCGGCGTTTTATTGACCCACTCCTTCTCTTCTGCCTGGTGGTTTTGGCAGAGTAAAATTACAGCAAGACTCGGCTATGAGTGTAATGGAAGAGGACTTTTGTTGACTCACTCTTTGCCACTGCCCGATAAGGTTCATACGCAGCATCTTGTTATCACCTATAAAGCGTTACTAGAGCCCCTTGGGATCACTCCAACAGACGCCTCTCCGCGCATTTTTTTAAACGACAAAGAACTCTTCGATGCAAGACTTCTTTTGCAGCAGCATGGAGTTAGAGAAGATAGCTTGGTCGTTGGGATTAATCCCGGGGCAAGCTACGGATCTGCAAAATGTTGGTTGCCGGAGCGTTTTCGCGAGGTGACAGAGCGGTTATTACAAGAAGATAATCTTTTTATTGTCTACTTTGGCGATCACATGTCGGCATCTGTCGTCAAAGAGATCTGTCAGGGGCTTCCAGCACGTGTCATTAATTTGGCAGGGTTGACTTCTTTGCGCGAGCTTGCCTGCATTATTTGCGTTTGCGATGTCTTATTAACCAATGATAGTGGTCCTATGCATCTGGCAGCGGCTGTTAATACGCCCATTATTGCTCTATTTGGTTCGACAAATGAACAGGTGACAGGGCCGTATCGCAAGGGAAGAGTGATTCATAAACATGTAGATTGCTCGCCTTGTTATCAACGTGTCTGCCCGATCGATTTTCGTTGTATGAAGAGGATTGAGGCTGATGAGGTCTTCGATGCCATTCATGAAGTATTAGAAAGAAAGATAAACAAGCGCCTTGCGCTCTCTTCACCATGATCCTCTTCAAAAAAAAGAACCCCCTAGATCAACTCCTGCAACGGATGAGAGAGAGGGAGGAGAAGAGATTTTTAATTTTTTGGAATCGAGGCCTTGGCGATTTGGCTCTTGGTCTTTATGCCATTATTTTTCGTATTAGAGAGTCTATTCCGGATGCCTCAATCACTTTTTTAACAAGAGTCGATTTGAAAGACGGTTTTTCTCTCCTTCCTGGTGTTACAGCTATTTGTTGCCCGAGTTGGCGCAGATCTTTTCCAGTAGATTGTGAAAAAAGTCTTAAGGAAGCAGGCCTTTTACGCGAAGATTTTGATCAGATTATTGAGTGGCCAGATCCAACTAAGTGGTGCCGTTGGCAACTCGGAGCCCTGACACCACGTCTTTTTTGGGATCCCACTTGGGATGTGGCTACTTGTGAAAAAGAGTCTATCGCTGTGCACGTGCAAACAGAGACGCTTTATGGATATGAAAAAAATTGGCCAGCCTCTTATTTTCACACGCTCTTTGAGCAGATTGTGGGGAAAAAGGGGGCCTCTCTTATTTTACTTGGCAAGCAGAGTGATCTGCAGTTTCAACAAAAAGGGGTGAACGATTTGCGCGGGAAGACCTCTTTGTTTGAAATGCTCTCTTTGATTAAAAACCAGTGTCATACGCTCATTGCTCCAGATTCTGGAATTTTGAGTCTGATCTATTATTTAGATGTCGCATTTCCTTTAAAGCTGATTTCTCTCTGGGCAGATCCTTGTCAAGGGGTTTTAAAGCAGAATGTCACTTCGCCAAACCCGCTTTTAATTCATCGTCCTTTAATTGGACAAGCCGGTAATATAAAAAATATTTCCATCCAGGATGTTTTAAGTGAGTGTTAGGATTGATCGTTCAGGAGATACATGGCGTAAAAAAAGAGGCCAAGAGCTTCTTTTTTCCGGCACAGTTGGGACCTTGATTTTAGCCGGAGGTGCAGGTTCACGACTTGGATTTTTGGGCCCCAAAGGCACTTTTATTGTTACCCCATTTAGTAAAAAAAGTCTATTTCAGCTAGCGCTTGAGCGGGTAAGGGCGGCTTCTATACAATCAGGATGCGAGCTTCCTGTTGCGATCCTCACCTCACCTCTTAATCGAGAAGAGACCGCGAATTTTCTTGAAGAGCACGACTATTTTGGCCTTTTGCGGGATCAAGTGACCCTTTTTGAACAGAAGATGCTGCCTCTTTTAGATGAAGAGGGCAAGCCGATTCTTCTTCCTTCTGGACTGATTGCAGAAGGCGCTGATGGCAATGGATACGTATGCCGCGAGTTTGTTTTGTCAGGAGTTTGTGAAGCGTGGAGAGAGAGGGGAATTGAGTATGTTACTTTGATTCCGATCGATAATATTTTAGCAGATCCTTTTGATGTGGAACTGTGTGGGTATCACGATTTAATGGGTAATGAGATAACAGTAAAAGCGATTGAGGCTTTAGATCCCGAGGAGCGGGTCGGTCGTCTCTTGGAGCAGAATGGAAAATTAGATGTTGTTGAGTATAGCGAGCTTTCTTGTGCACAAAAAAATGAACTTCTCTACGCTTACAGTGGCCTTCTCTGCTTTTCTCTCTCATTTATTGCAAAAACTGTAAATATAGAGCTTCCTGTGCATATTGCCTGTAAACAGATGTTTGGAAAAACTGCCTATAAAAGAGAGAGATTTATTTTTGATCTGTTGAAATATGCCACCTCTTCTGCTCTTCTCTATTCACGCGAAGAGGTTTTTGCTCCAATCAAAGAATTATCGGATCTCACCAGCTCTCTTGAGCTTTTATTTGCTTTTAATCGACGTATTTTTTATCAAGTAACTGGAGTTGTACCTCCTAGAGAAGCTTTTGAGCTGGATGCAGCTTTTTATTATCCGACAGAGGCGTTCCTCAGAGAGTGGAAAGACAAATCCGTCCCCCATGATAAAGTAATTATTAGAGGAAAAATAGAATGAAAATTGGATATTTGGGTGCAGGAACTTGGGGGTTTTGTTTAGCATCGTTACTTGGAGCTAAAGGTCACGATGTTGTTTTGTGGGCAGCAAATGCAGAAGTTGTCAAAATTTTGAATAAAAAAAGAGAGCATCCAAAGCTACCCCATCACAAATTAAACCCGAGAGTTGCAGTAACAAGCAGCTTGCCTGAAGCTCTTCATGAGATTGATTTTCTAATTGAATCGGTCACCTCAATGGGGATTCGTCCTGTTTTTGAGCAGGTTTTAAGTTTGGGAGGTGTTAGCGTCCCGATTGTACTGACGTCAAAAGGGATTGAGCAAAATAGCGGATTGCTTTTACCTGAGGTCGTCTTGCAAGTGCTTGGAGAAGAGATGCGCCCCTTGATTGGCTGTTTGAGTGGGCCATCTCATGCAGAAGAGGTGATACAGCAGCTGCCAACATCCGTTGTCTCTTCGGCTTTTAATCCAGAGCTTTCGATTGCCATCCACGATCTTTTTTCAACACCCTTTTTCCGCGTTTATCCCAATTCAGATATGAATGGAGTCTGTTTTGGAGGGGCAATGAAAAATATTATTGCTATTGCCTGTGGGATCTCTGATGGCCTTGGTTTTGGTGATAATACAAAGGCGGCACTGATGACACGAGGTCTACATGAAATTCGCAAGCTCTCTGTGACAAAAGGGGCGAACAAAGAGACTCTTAATGGGCTATCTGGAATGGGAGATTTGTGTGTTACCTGTTTGTCAACATTGAGTCGCAACTACAATTTTGGAAGGCTTATTGCAGAGGGTCTTGATCCTCAGGCGGCAAAAGAGAAGATTGGAATGGCAGTTGAGGGGATGTATACCGTTGTCTCTGCAATGCAGTTAGGGCATAAAGCAGACATTTCCATCCCAATCACAGAGGCTGTATATGCGTGTGCCTACGAAGGGAAAAATCCACGCGAGGTCGTTAAACAGCTTCTGCAGCGCACAATTAAAGACGAGTTGTTGTGAAAGTTACGACAGTAGAAGAGATACAAAAGATCGATCGGAACCTCTTGCCGTCTGTTGCTGCAGAAGCGGTTGCAGAAGTTGGTAGGGGAGTCTCTGATCTGATTATGGAGTATTTATACCGAAACCAAATTTTGAATCACGTTGGGTATATCCTTTTGCTTGTCGGAAAAGGCAATAAGGGGGCAGATGCTTTTGCTGCAGGAGCGTCTCTTCTAGAAAGGGGTTTTCTTGTTACAGCGGCCCGTATACTTGAAGAAAAAGAATTTTCTCCACTCTGTCAACAGTATGCTCACAAGTTTCGGGAAGCGGGTGGAAGCGTTGTTCCTTTTTCCCAAGAGCTCTTTGCAGACGCGATTTTGGTTGTCGATGGGCTTTTAGGAACAGGTTTTAAAGGTGCGCCCTCTGATCTGTTTGCCCAAGCAATTATCTGTGCCAATCACTCAGCCCTTCCAATTGTTGCAATTGATATTCCGTCTGGACTTAATGGGACAACAGGGGAGGTTGCAACCGTTGCCATTAAGGCTTCTGTGACCTGTTATGTTGCTTGTGCTAAACTCGGCTTTTTTATTGGCTCTGGCTGGAATCATGTTGGGGAGCTTGTCGAAATTCCGCTCAGCATCGATCTTTCTTCGATTAAAGAAGAGGCGTTGTTAGCAGGTTCTTGTTCGATACACCTTCCTCCACCTGTCCGTAATCGCCATAAGTATGAACGCGGCTACCTTCTTGCCCTAGCAGGATCTTGTGGCATGTCAGGTGCCGCTCACCTGACAACTCTTTCTGCCCTGCGATCAGGATCGGGAATTGTCCGCTTATTTCATGAACCAGAACTTGCTCCCTTTTTTCCTTTCCCAGAGCTGCTTACAGAAGGATGGAATTTAGAAAGGATTCTTGAAGAGGCAAAACGTGCAACAGCGCTTTTGATTGGGCCTGGTATGGGGCGTAGCCAGACAGCGTGCGCGTTACTCAAGGCTCTTTTACCGCGCTGCAGTTTGCCGATGGTGATTGATGGAGATGCGCTTTTTTTTCTTGGAGAGCATCCAGAATGGAAAATTCCCCAAGGCTCTATTTTAACACCGCACCACGGAGAAGCTAAACGCCTTTTTCAAGCAAGCAATGCAACAGATCAAAAGTTACTCCAGATGGCCCAAGTGTATGTGGATCATAAAGAACAGATTCTGCTGCTCAAAGGGGCACCTTCATTCCTTTTTGCTAAAGGGATAAAGCCTCTTGTTTTGATGCGGGGGGATCCTGGAATGGCAACAGCTGGCTCAGGAGATATATTGACAGGCGTGATTGGATCGCTTCTCTCTCAAGGGGTCACATCCTACGATGCAGCGTTATTTGGCGCAACGCTACATGGTATTGCTGGGGAAGATGCGGCAAGGCGGATAAGCTCTTATAACGTAATTGCTTCAGATTTGATCGATTCTTTGCCGTACGCATTTTTATACACAAATAAACTCAAAACTTGGAGTTAGCCTACATCGGGCAGCCACGCATTTTGTGCCCGCCTGCATCGCTAAACTTTTTAAGTTTAGCTGTTTCGGCATCGGCAAGCCTGGTTCCAATACAGGGCGCCTCCTAGCCAAACTTCCAACTTTTCAATTCATTTGGGTATACCACGAAACAAAGTGCCGCATTCCGTCATAAAGAGAAGTTGTGGGGCAAAAACCTAACTCCTTTTGCGCCTTTGAAATATCTGCATAGGTAATAGGAACGTCGCCTGCTTGCATCGGCAAGAACTCTTTTTTCGCCACTTTTCCAGTCAGTTCTTCGATGATCGAAATGAGAGTCAAAACCTCTTCAGGCTGGTTGTTACCCAAATTAAATAACTCGCATGCAGCACCAAGGTCAATCGCAGCTATTATTCCCTGAACAATATCATCAATATAGGTAAAGTCTCTTTTTAGTTTGCCTTCTCCAAAAATGGGTATGGGCTGATCTTCTAAAATGGCTTTGGTAAAAGAGAAGTAGGCCATATCAGGTCTTCCACAGGGACCATATACAGTAAAAAAACGAAGCCCAGTCACACAGATTCCATAGAGATGATGGTAGGCTTGCGCCATCAGCTCATTTGATTTTTTTGTTGCTCCATAAAAACTTGCTGGCTGATCTGCTCTGTCAGATTCAGAAAAAGGGATTTTTTTATTTAAACCGTAGACAGAGGATGATGAGGCGTAAATGAGTTTCATCTCGCGGTGGTTACGACACAATTCGAGGATGGAGGAGAAGCCGTCCAAGTTATTGCGGACATAGCTTTCTGGGTGAGTGATGGAGTGACGTACACCTGCTTGCGCGGCTAAATGGACAAAATGGGAAGTTTTTTGTTTATTAATCAGAGCTTCGATTTGTTTGGGTTCGCAGATGTCGCAGGTAAAAATTTCGATGCCGGATTTTACAAGGAGTTCTTTGCGTACAAGCTTGAGTTCTGGGTCGTAATAAGAATTAAAATTGTCACAACCGACAACAGAATCGCCTCTTTTTTTAAGAGCAAGAGCAAGATGAGAGCCGATAAATCCAGCAATTCCTGTAATAAAGATCTGTTTAATAGGAAGCTCCAATTCTTTCTTGACAAAACCCGTAACCATCGAGCACACTCTGCTCACTTAGGATCTTACTATAACTACTGATATGCATTACTGTCTCTTTTTTCTCTTCCTTCTTTTCACTGGCTGTACAAATCCGCCATATCGAGGGAGCGATGTCTTAGGAGCTGATGAGTTTGTGATGGACTCGTATCGGATCCGGGAAGGTAAGTTTGCGATTTTAGAAATGGAAGGTAAAGAGTTTTGTGGATTGGACCAAGAGCTGCTCGAAGAGTATACCGACCAAATTGCAGAAGGCGATCTACTGAACATTGCACTTTACCATCCAACAAGGCACGATTTAAGCAGTTCCATTCAGGCAATTGGAGCAAGTGTCGGATATCGAGTAGCAGAGGGAAAAATTATCCTTCCTGATTTAGAATCGATTGAAGTGATTGGGCTCACCTTAGAAGAGGCGCGGGTAAAAATTGAAAATCGGTATCGACAAGAAGTTAAAGACATCTCTATTTTTCTAACTTATAAAGACCGGATCAAACGTAAAGTAGAGCTTGCAGGGCTTGTGCAAGTTCCTTCGATTCCAGTCGATGGGAAGCTGCGTCTTTTTGAGACACTCTCTTCTGCAAGAGTTCCTCCCAATGCCAATTTATTCAAAAGCTACATGGTTCGTGATAATCAACTCCTTCCTGTTGATTTTTTCAAACTGATCAAAGAAGGAGATATGAGTCAAAATATCGTCATGCAAGGTGGCGATAAGGTTTATATTGCAGAGCCTTCGGCATCGACTTTGATGGTTTTAGGAGAGGTCAATCAAGAGAAAATTGTTGATCTACCTAATGGTTTTATGACGCTACGTCAGGCTATTGCTGAGGCAAAAGGAATTACACAGTCTGGTGATAAATCGTATATCCAGATCATTCGAGGCAGTATTATCTCTCCTAAAATCTATACACTCAATTGGCAACATGTGATTCATTTACCAAGTGATAGCCTTCTTTTGATGCCAGGAGATATTGTCTATGTTGCAGCAACTCCTATTGCGGAATGGAATCGATTCGTTTCTCAAATTTTACCGACGTTCATTGGAATTGATCTTGTTTCCAAAGGAATCAGAGGGCTCGGAATTAATATAACCCCTTAGACTAATTGGTACTAATTCATGAACGATGCAGTTTTTATCTCTGCTCAAGATCTAAAAAACATTTATCGGCGATACAAAAAGTGGTTTTTTCGGATAGCTGCAATCACAGCTATGTACGGATTTTTCTATTCCATTCAATTAGAGCTTCTCTATAAGGCACAAGCCTCCTTTCAACAAGGAGGATCAGGGAGTATGGAAAATATAGGGGCAGCTTTTCCCTTGCAGTTGATGCAGGGGCTTACAGGGGGATCTAAGGATCTAAATGCAGCTGCTTTGATGCGCTCCCGATTTTTAACTGCGCAAGTCGTTCAAGAGATGGGATTACAAATCGAAGAAGCTACACCCTCTTACTTTAAGGCTCTTGCCTCCCGTATAGTGCGTAACGTTGCTTTTTTAACAGGCTCTTTTCAAGAAGACCATGTCTCTTTTGTTTTTGGTGATGTGAGGTATGATCAAGAGATGGGAACTCTTTTTTATCTTCGTTTTATATCTGTTGAAGAGTTTGAAGTGCTTGATTCTAAAGAGCGTGTTTGTGCGCGTGGCAAGATAGATGAACCTGTGAAGACAGAAAGATTCTCTTTCACGCTTGTTTCTCTTTTCAAGAATCTGGAGTATGGGCGTCTCTATAAATTTCGTATAGCTCCGCTTTTTGCCACGATTGATGAATATTTGAAGTGTACCGACATTCAAACAAATAAAACAAATCCAGGTTTTTTGCAGTTGCGCTGCTTACATCCTAATCGGACAATCGCTTGCTCCTTTTTAGATCATCTAACTGTGGCCTACCAAGGCTATTTGAAAGACAATCATAAAGAGAAGACATCTCAGCAGCTTTTCTATTTAGAAAATCGTTTACATGAGATGAGTCATGGTCTCGAGCAGAGTTTACAAGATCAGGCGGCTTTTATGCGTCACAACTTGCAAGAGAGTGGTTTTTTACAAATTGCAGATGAAGCAGCCTCTTTTAACGCCCCGCAGCAGAAGTATTTAAAAAAATCAAATGCGCATGATTTGGAATTAAGTCGTTATGATTCGTTAACAATGGAATTAATTGGGAGTTCGAAAGATCGACTTCTTGCGTTGGAGTTAGAAGAAAAAAAAGAAGAATTTCCAGTTCTAGAACAATTAAATCAAGTTCATGCTCAGATTGAAGAGTTGCAAAAGGGAGTTGTCGCGTTGGACAACCAGACGCCTCTTGGAGAGACTCTTTTAGCAGTAACTTCTAACGAAAAAAGCGTTGTGGAGTTGGTGAAAAAATATCAAGAGAGTGTCTCTTTTAAAACAAGCATAAATAGTGATGCTAGAGATCAATTAAAGAGCTATTTAACCCATTTAATCCGTCTTTTAAGTCAAAAAGAAAAGATCCTTCAAGAAAATTTGACAGTTCAAATATCAGATCCTCATGAGTTTCATGGAATCCCACTAGAACTTGCTCAGAAACTCTTTCTTGATTATCAGGGTCAGCTCGATACGTTACAAGTGGGAGTCAAACAGCTTTTATTTGTGAAAAATCAACTTGAGGATCCGTATTTTGATCTCTCTTCCCTGGGAACGCTTCCGAGTGATCCGATCACCCGTGAAATGGTGCATAAAGCGGGAGAGCTCCAGATGCAGCTGCATGATGACCAGAATCGGATGGGTAAAGAGCAGAAGCGGTTACAAGAGGCTCTTGCTGCCCAGAAAAAATTTCTCTCTTTTCACCTCACTCAAACAGTAGGGTTGCAGCAGCTGCACTTAAAATTAATCGAACAGAAGATCTCTCGTTTAAAACAGACGACACGCCACCTGATAAAAGTTGAAAAAGAGCTCATTGAACAGAGATTGTTTGAGCTGCGTAAAAGATTGGCTCCAATTCCAGACAAGTGGTTACAAGAAAACCGCTTTAAATTGGAGAGTTCGATGTGCAGAGGTAAAATTGAAGGGATGGTTCAACTAATTGAATCTAAGAATTTAGAAGGTTTGTTATTTCAAGTCGAATCAAAATCTCTAGATCTTGCCTTTGCTCCCGTGACCCCAGAGAGGGCTCCATTTTTATTTCATCCATTTCTTGGGGCCTTTAGTTCTTGTTTACTTCTTTTTGGTGCTTTCGTGGTGAGAACCTTATTTCGGGGGGCTCCGGTGACAAAAGAAGGGCTAAAGATCGCTGGCTTTACCAACCAGGCAGAACTCTCCTCTTGCATCGATCTTCCTTTTTCAAAGCTCGGGAAAAAAGAGTTAGAAGTCGTGCGGCAGCTTTGTGTGAAAATCGGAAACAGCACACAGGTCGTTACTCTTATTCATGGCAAATATCCTGACTATTCTGCTAATCTAGCGGAGCTACTTGGACGACGTGGTGAAAAAGTGATCTTAGTTTCCTGTTTTTTTGATCAGATTCCCACAGAAGGAAGCAAACCTGGATTTTTCCAGTTTTTGAGTGGAGCTGTAGATCTGCTCCCTATTGAGAAAAAAGAGCATTACGACTCTCTTTCTGCCTCAGGCAGAACCCTTTTGGGAGCGGAACTTATTGCGAGTGAAAAATTTATTGAGATGTTACAACTTTTAAAAGAAAAATATAGTAAAATTATTCTTGCAACGCATGCTTCGGTCGACTCTCAAGAGGCGTATAATTTTACAAAAATCTCCGATCAGCTTTTAATTACAATGGCGCATGAGCGTCCAGTGGATGCAGAGCAGTTTTTGCCGTGGATAAATACAAAGGGGAAAGAGGCCCTGCTCGTTTTGTTATACCCAACATGATAAAAAAAAGAGTTTTAGTTACTGGAGGAGCTGGATTTTTGGGATCCCATTTATGTGAGCGGCTGCTCGCTTCTGGGTATCGCGTTTTGGCCCTTGATAATTTTTTTACAGGTTCCCCAGATAATCTCGCTCATCTCAATAAGGATCCTCGCTTTGAGCTTGTGGAGCACGATATTATTTTCCCCTTTTTTGCAGAAGTTGATGCTATTTATCATTTAGCATGCCCTGCCTCTCCTATTCACTACCAGTCCGATCCCATAGCAACCACAAAGACAGCTGTCTTTGGAACGCTCAATATGCTCGAGCTTGCAAAAGATCTCTCTATTCCTCTTTTTCAAGCGTCGACAAGTGAGGTCTATGGCGATCCACTGATTCACCCACAACAAGAGGCGTATTGGGGCCATGTGAACCCGATAGGTCCTCGTGCTTGCTATGACGAGGGGAAGCGGTGTGCTGAGACGTTCTGTTTTGATTACTTGAGAAAGTATTCTGTACGCGTAAAGCTTGCGCGTCTTTTTAATACCTATGGGCCGCGTATGCATCCCAATGACGGGCGTGTCGTCTCTAATTTTATCATGCAGGCAATTCAACATGCGCCGATTACAATTTATGGAGATGGAAGCCAGACCCGTTCTTTTTGCTATGTCGACGATCTAATCGAAGCGATTGTGCGCTTGATGCAGACAGATGAGACGGTGACAGGTCCTATTAACTTAGGCAATCCAGAAGAGTATACCATTCGAGAGCTTGCAGAAGAGATCATCGCGTTGACAGAGTCACGTTCCACTCTTGAGTACCTTCCCCTTCCTCACGATGACCCAAAACAGCGTCGCCCTTGTATTGCTCTTGCGGAAAAGACGCTACAGTGGCGACCGAAAATTGCTTTGCGCAACGGGCTTCTTGCGACAATCAACTACTTCAAGACCCAATCCCAGCAATCAATCCTGTCAGACCAATGATGATCAGATAGATGGCGATGATGTAATTGAGAATGGCTGGGAAAATCAGAATGAGAATTCCAGCAACGAGAGAAATAACGGGGGAGAGAATTGGGTGCATGACCATAAAGGGCTCCTTGTTTACTTTTTGTGTAAACAGCCCTTTATTTAAAGTCTAATGTTTTATACTCGACCAAATGTTTTTTGTTCTAAGTTGCGTAGTGCTTGTCGAGTCTCTTCTCTTTTCTGAGTTACTATAGTTTGAAAGTGGAGATACTGATCCTCTGCCCGTATACCCGTATAACCTGCTTGTTTTGCCCAGAGAAAGAGGTTTTGTGCAATTGAATTGTAAGTTGCTGGAGATCTGATTTTGCATTGCCAGAAGATGTTAGCCATACTATCTAGTAATTGATTGTAGCAGATCCAATCGTTTGAGGGGGTCCGTTTGATTAGGTTGTCAATATCGATGATGTACGGTCTTCTCTGTTTATCTAGCATTAGGTTTTTAATAGATATGTCTTCAGGAGATAGTTGGTACTGTTTTTGTAAAACATGTGCGGCGTTGCCTAAAGATTCTAGCATTGAAAAGCATTGATTTAATTTTTCTTCAAATGGGAGGTCATAAGGCGGTATTGCTCCAATCTCCCAATCATATTCCAAGGCATCCATAGCAACTAGATAGCCTGTTGTTGTGTCTTCAAAAGCAAATTGATCAATGCCCCAAAGTGGTACAATCCCATCTATAGAGTGATTGAGTAAAATTCTAGCGCTTTTTCCTACTGGTTCTATCAATGGATTGTCTTTAATAAGTAGTTTAATGGCAAATTTTTCTCCATCATTAATGCGAAAAATATATACACTTCCAAAAGCTCCTGAGTTTTTAAATTCCCAATCGATTTTTAGTGGACTTTCATTGACTTGAATCACCATGGAGCCGTTTTGCGGAATTGGTTCTTCTATCGTACGTGCTGCAGTATCTAGATCGGTTCGCAGTCTTTCTGCTAGTTTTATTTTTATATTTAATTCTAGACTTTGCCATAATTGTCTATAAAGAGGAGCTGCTTTTAGATGCTGGGCAGGTGGAAAATCAGGAGCTTGTGCTTCAGCGGCAATCCCAAGAGCTGCTATGAAGGGAACCACGGTTTTATTGACTTGATCCTGCGTGGGATTTTCAGCTGATGCACAAGAAGTAGCCCACATACAGCTAGCATTTGAATTTTCTACTTCTTCAAACGAACCACAACCAAATAGACAAGCCATACAACTCCTTTTTTTAGTTACTCGCTTTACGCAAAAGATCCGCCCCCTCGTCTGCATCTTTTGCGTAAGGCAAGTTGGTTAATTATAATAAATATCATAGATAAATTGCAATTAAATAATCAAGTCTTCAGTATAATAAAGAAATATTTTTAATAGATTGGCATTAGTTCTTTTGCGAGACAGGCTCATGCTGTGCGAGAATCTCTTCCCATTTTGTGATGACTTGGGCGACAAGGGGGGCGGCGACTTTCCCTGCAAGACCAAAGGGGAGGTAGACGACAACGACAAGTTCTGGCTCGTTAGACTCTTTTGAGAAGCCAATTCCTCCAAACCAGACGTGGTCGCGCATTTCAGCTCTTGTCTCGGCGTCGATTGTGTCTTTATGTAAGATTTGGGCGGTCCCCGTTTTGCCAATTAGTCGATCTTGTAAACTCACATAATTGGAGATAGCGCTGGTTGAAATAGGAAGTTGGCGGATCAGAGAGGCTCGTGCAGACCCTTTTGCTCCAGAGACCGTTTGACGCATTCCTTCAATCAGTAGATCAAGAATTTCTTTAGGCAAAAAAAGCGTTTCTATCACCTCTTTTTTTGCTTCATGGACAGAAGTCTGATTTTCTCTATTTTTATTTGTCTCTGTAAAAAGAGGGAAGAAGAGGCCGACAGAGTTGAGCTCTTTTTTGAACGGGAAGCCGAGACAGGAGAGAAATCGATCCTGTTTAGACGGCTCTTTCCCTGCAACCATTCTCACGATTTGTGGCTTTAATAACTCTCCTCCGTTCACAAGAGCTGCAAGCATACGTGCTGTTTGTAGTGGGGTGACAGTCAGCGTGTGTTGACCGATGGCATAAGCGTAGAGTCCAGTTCGGTTGTTTTCTAAATCAGTTGGGATGTTTCCTGACGTTTCTCCTGGGAGATCAATTTCTGTTTTTTTTCCAAACCCAAAATAGCGTGCTGCATGAGCTAAGTTACTCGGATGTTTTAGGTAGTCGCCAGCAAGGATGGAAAAGTAGATGTTGCTCGATTGTTCAAGGGCTGAGACAAGATCGATTTTCCCAATACCGCTGTGGCTAC
Source organism: Chlamydiota bacterium (assembly GCA_013287705.1). Taxonomy (GTDB): domain Bacteria; phylum Chlamydiota; class Chlamydiia; order Chlamydiales; family Rhabdochlamydiaceae; genus JABDDH01. Next base: position 39,606 of record JABDDH010000004.1, read on the forward strand.
TGCGCGGCAATTTGCCGCCTTTATAATTGCGGTAGATAGGTTCTCCAGAGAGAGTGGATCCTAAAAGCTGTTCGGCAGGATGAGAAGAGCGCAAGTTGTCGATGAGTGTGAGGGGGTTGAGACTCTCTTGGGAGAGACTCGTCTTTAGCTCCTCGAGGCGCTCAACAAGAGCTTGGTAGGCAGTGACGAGTTTGAAAACTGAGCCTTGAGGAGCGGCTGCCCTATAGGCAAGAGACCTGCTATATCCATAGCCAGAGAGTGGGTAGAATGCAGCAGCTAAATCTTTTTCTAATTGGCCTCTCAAGTTTTTATACTGGCCGATTAATGGGCGGTCGAGCTCTTTAAAAGAACGCATCGATTGGAGATAAAGATCCGTTTGATTGGGCAGGTTTTTTAAATGCTCAAAAGCTTCTTTTTTTCCACTATCAAGAGCTTCTAAAAAGGGGAGATACGGTTTTAATTCTTCCGAGATTGTTGTGAGTTGTTTGAGAAAGATTTTAAGTAATGTGTAGCGATTATTTGTCCAAAATTGTTGGAACTGTCTTTTTTCTTCTTTTTCTAAGTATTCTGTGTAGGGATGCGCATAAGTTTTTTTTGCCTTTTCCTCACTCCGTTTTTCTTTTAAAAAGTTTTTAAACTCTTTTTGCCTCCATTGAGAAAAGGAGAGGGTGTGAAACAATTTTCGCATCTGAAGCTTTAGCTCTGCTTCGACGGTAAAGAACGCTTGAGATGTGGCAAAATAGTCAGTAAGAGATTCTTCCCCCACTTCTTGAAGAAGCTCTAGAGGAAAATGTTCTTCCTTTACAATGAGCCTGCATAAATCTAGCAAAAGAAGTTGATCTTCTTTAAGGGGAATTTGTAAAAAGAGGGGATGATTTGGCTCTTGTTGCACTCGGAGAGCGTTTTTAATATTGTGAACTTGATTCATAGCTCTTCGCACACTAGAGGTTGTGCCGACGGATCTGTCTAAAAAAAGATCCCATGTTAACGCTATATTCTCCTCAACAATCGCTCCTTTTTTCCACACCTCTCTCTGTAGTGGCTCCCTCCCTTCCCAGATTCTAGAGAGCAACGACTCTGTTTCGAGCCACCTTAAGCAGTTATCTCTTTTTTGTTCTATAAAATCGTTTGGATCAAAACGTGGGCAAGAGGCAAGTGCGACAACCTCGCCAGTTTTAGGAATCATGGCAACAATCGCACCTCCTTTAATCCACGGCTCCTCTTTTCTTGACCTTGTTTTTTCACTCTCTATTAGAAGATTTTCTGCGTATTCTTGAAGCTTAAGAGAGATGGAGAGAAGGATTCTTTTCCCGGCAATTGGAGGGCGGCTGCAAGGCAATTTGCGGATCTGATTTCCATTGCGCGTCACCTCATGCACACTTTCTCCGTAAAAACCACGCAGCTCCTCGTCAAACATTTTTTCAATGCCAGCTTTCCCAATGCGATCATTGATTTTATAGGCTTTTTCTTGGAGGTCACAGAGCCGCTCTTTGACTTGTAGGGGAGAGTCAAATCCTTTTGGCAAAAGAGAGGGGATCCCAGACGCCCTCTCCTCTAAATAAGTCTGTAGTTCGGCAATTTCATCTGCTATTGAGTGAAACTCTTTTTGACTAATGGCTCCCATATAGCCGACAATGCCAGAGCCGATTTTGCCTTGAGGATAGACTCTTTTGGAGATGTGCTGCGCTGTAAGCCCTGGCCAATCTTTTTCAGCCATTTTAAGGCGATAATAGCTTTTTTCAGAGATATCACTTTTAATCAGGCACGGAAGATGAGGGAACAATGCCGCTTTTGCGTAGATCTGATCCTCAATTTCCAAGGGGTCTAGCTCTAGTTCCTTGGCTAGATAGTGGGTCAGGCGGCTGATGTACTCAACCCTCTCTTGAGAGCGGATCCGCTCTCCTTTTTCATTCATTTTCCATACGGTTTTCGGGATTTCCCGTATTGGAGAGTAGACAATCGCTGCTTGGTACTGAACCTGATTTATTGCAAGTGGCACGTTGAAACGATCCCGAATGGTTGCCCGATCAACGAGTTCAATGCGTGCGCGTCTTTGTGGTGCAAAAGCCTCTTCTTGACGCGCATCATGTTGAATAACAGATAGATACCAGACTCGAATTAAAATTAAAAGTAGAGCTCCAAGAACTAGATTTAGGATGCGATTGGCTTTGTCTGAGAGCGAGCGTTGGTTCATAAGATTACTTTACTGATTACCTCTTTAAATTTCCTTGGAGAAAAATGAGTCTGTCGTGTAAAACTATTCCCAAGTTGCGCCTGTAGTTCAATGGTAGAACAGTAGCCTTCCAAGCTACTTGTGTCAGTTCGATTCTGATCAGGCGCTTTTCCATTATTAACATTATTAACCAAGACCGAAATTTTTCCTTTTTAGGGGGAATGCCGCAGTCAATACATAGAGGGACAAGGCTTGGCAACGCAAGAGAGACGAACTACAGAAGTTACAGTAAAAGATTTACTGGAATGTGGTGCTCATTTTGGGCATCAGAAGCATCGCTGGAATCCGAAAATGAAGAGATTTATTTTCGAAGAGCGAAATGGAATCTACATCATCGACCTAGCAAAGACAGTGCAGCAGATTCGTATTGCTGTTGACGTTGTCACCGAGACGATTGCAAAGCGTCGCTCGATTCTTTTTGTCGGGACAAAAAAACAAGCTAAAATTGTTGTTCGTGAATGCGCTGAAGAGTGTGGCGAGTTTTATGTCGCAGAGCGCTGGCTTGGTGGAATGTTGACAAATTTGACGACGATTCGCAAGTCTGTAAAGACTTTGGAGAGAATTGAGAAGCGTATTGAAGTCGGCGGCGACGGTTTAACAAAAAAAGAGCTCTCTCTTTTAAACAAAGAAAAAATTAAATTAGATCGCAACCTTTCCGGAATTCGAACAATGCGCAAACCTCCAGGGTTGATTATTGTTGTTGATCCAAGTCGAGAGCATATTGCAGTTGCAGAGGCTGTAAAGCTCGGCATCCCTGTGATGGGCCTTGTTGATACTAATTGCGATCCAGATCCAATTGATTATGTTATTGCTTGCAACGATGATGCTCTTAAAAGCATTAAGTTGATCCTTTCAGCTTTAGCACAGGCAGTTATTGATAAGAAAAATGATTTGCATACTGTGCCTAAAGAAGAGATGGACGTTGAAAGCGATGAGATTGATGTCGATGAGACAGAAGAGGAGCCATCATGAGTGATGTCACAGCAGAAAAAGTAAAAGAGTTGCGTGAGCGAACAGGTGTTGGCATGGGCAAGTGCAAAGAAGCGCTGACTCAGGCTTCCGGGGATATGGAAGAAGCGATTTCTTTATTGCGAAAGTCTGGAATGGCGTCCGCTGTTAAAAAAGAGGGCAGAGAGACGCGAGAAGGATTGATTGGTTGCGCAGAGAGTAAAACAGCTGTCTGTTTAATCGAAGTGAATGCGGAGACTGATTTTGTGACTCAAAATGAGCGCTTTAAGCAGTTTCTTCATGACATCTGCCTTGAAGCAGCAGAGACAGATCCAGACTCTCTTGAAGCTTTTTTAGAACAGAAATATCGCAAAGATCCTGCATTGACAATCGATCAGTATCGCGCGCTTGTGGTTCAGAGTCTCGGAGAGCATCTTAGAATTAAAAGATTGCAGCTTGTCTCAAAACAGAAAGACTCATCGGTTGGCTATTATAGTCATATGCATGGGAAGATTGTTACTCTTGTGGAATTGACAGGGGGATCAGGTCATGAAGCTGTCGCTCGTGAGATCGCAATGCATATTGCGGCTGAAGCGCCAGACTACTTAAGGGCTGAAGATGTTCCAGAAGAAG
>JABDDH010000005.1 GCA_013287705.1 Chlamydiota bacterium
GCTCCATCAAGGATCTCTACGGCTTTATCAAACTCGCCAGGGGAGATCTCGCCTAGAGCAGAACGCCTCTGTATCTCTTGAGAGAGACGCTCCTTCCATGGAGCAACTTGTCTAATTGGGACATTGTGATACTCAAAAAACACTTTGTTAGAAGGCGGGTGGCCAATTTGCTGGATGATGTAGTTCATCAATGTCAGATCAACCACTTGATCGATATTTGCCTGGTCGGCAAATAATGGATGTTGACTCTGAACAACCATGGTAAACAGAAGGATCCCAAGCGCCCAGACGTCAGCTTTTGTAGTGAGCCTTTCATTGATAAAGTACTCCTCTGGTGTGCGAATCGTGCGTGTGCCATAGTGTATTCTTTTCCGCATTAACTCTCCTTTTTCTCCGATCCATGCTTTGCCAAAATCGATCAGGAAAGCCTCGCCGGCTGTAACCATAACGTTACTTGGTGAAAGATCGGTGTGGCATAACCCTTTCTGTGCAAGAAAATCGACTGTCTCGCTGATCTGAGAAAAGAGTTTTTTAATTTCCAGTGGCAACAGAGCCCTTTGTTGCAAAAGGTCATAGAGCGTCTTTTCCTGTTCTTCAAATAGAAGATGAACTTTTGTTTTTTCAAATTCATACCCTAGGAGTCGACAGATACGCGTTGATTGAGGATGGAGGTGCAAGTAAGCGTGCATGCGAATCTCATTTCCGACTTCATAAATAAAGTCATTTTCTATTGACACTGTTTTAATGACATGGGGTCTACTCCCAGATGCAGTAGGCAGTCGATAGACCTTGCCAAAGGCACCTTTTCCAATCTCTTGAGCCATCTCTTTTCCTTGAATGGACAACTCTAGGAGACTTGGTACTGAAGGCTCTTCCTTGATATTTAACTGTGATAGAGTAGCCAAGGCCTGTGTTAAGCTGCATCGCTCTTGTGCGTAGAGAAAAACTTCTGCACAAAAAACGCGTAACGATGCGGGCAATGGAGCCTGGCTCCAGGTCGGGTCTGCTTTTTTCGGGAAGCGAATAGGGTCACAGCCATAACGCGTCAGTTGTCGGTTAAGGTATATCTCATCTAGTACATATGAGTGCATAGGCCCCAGGGCGTTCACTTGAGCAAGGAGTTCTGCAGCTTTATCCCAAACCCAATACACGTCTTCAGAGAGCTTTTCCGGATACGGTTTTTTAATTATTTGAATGGGGAACGATTTGGTATATAAATAATAGATTACAGAGGCCACGGCAAAGAGACTGCTTTTTTCATTTAATATATCGTGAATATAAACCTCCGGTGGTGCGTAGTCGGGATCTGGAAAATCCATAGAGTGACCAACAAAAAAATAAGGAAGAGAGGAGAGGTGGCGAGAGCTTGTAATGTAGACACGGCCTTTGTCGACGAGGATATGCTCTAGTGTCAGGTTGCGATGAAAATAGCCCTCTTTCTGGAGCGCTATCAGACCCTGGATCAACTGCACGCCAATCTGTTGAATCTCTTCGAGTGTAAAGGTGTGCGCGCCTTTGTCTGTCAATGTACGTAGGCTGACACCTTTTTCGACATAAAAAAGACCACGGACCTCTGTGTTTCGAATCCATTTTCCTATGACTGGAATCAAGCAGGCAATGCTATTTAGTTTATTCAATAGGGCCCTTTCATCGGTGTAGCGTCTATTCCCATGTCTTGTGCGAACACCAAAAACCTTAGCTACGCAGCTGATCTCTCCTACTGTAATGTGATACACCTCTGATAGAGAAGCGGAAGAGTTGGGATGGGTGGAGAGAAATTTCTCTACTCGTACACATTGAGTCTGATCCGCCGCTGGGACGATTGTTGGTAGATTGGGAAAAAATGTTCCTTTTAAAGAATCTATACAAGGACTTGCTGCTGCCATATCTCCTCCATTGAGAATGTCTAGCTATACTCAAACAACTATATACACACTGTGACTCAAAATTTGGATTTAAAGAAAATATACTGCTCTTCTTTTTTTATTTTAGCGAGAACTCTTTCTCTAACATCTGTTGCACATGGGTTGTAAGCGCCTCTGGTCCCTTAATGCCGACAAGGGAGAAGCTTTTTCTGATCCCCCCTTTTTCGATGATAAGTCCGAACTTGTCACATTTTAAGAGGCTAATCTCCTTTTGGCTTGCAATAAGACGTAATGAGGAAAGAGAGATGAGGTAGAGCGCCTCTTGTGGAGGGGGGCCAAAACGGTCTTCGAGTTCAGACTTTAATGCCTGAATCTCAGCAAGAGAGCCTGCATCACCCAGGCGCTGATAGAGCTCAAGGCGCAAGGAGACCTCATTGACATAGCTTTCAGGAAGGCGTACATCCCAGTAGAATTCGATTTTTGTTTCACTGAAATCTGGCTTTTTTTTCTGTTGCAATGCAAGGACTGTCTTTTTGAGCAGTTTGCAGTAGAGGTGAAAGCCGATGTTTGAGATCTGCCCGGACTGCTCTGTACCCAAAATATTACCCGCGCCGCGGATCTCCAGGTCGCGCATGGCAATTTTCATCCCGCCGCCATAGCCCCCAGCTTCAATAAGAGCCTGGAGACGTTTCTTTGAGAGCTCCGGCAGCCTCTCATACGATGGGGTGAGGAGGTAGGCGTAGCCGGGTCTACTACTTCTGCCGACTCTGCCGCGCAGCTGGTAGAGGTCGGCAAGGCCAAATTGATCGGCTCTATCGATGAGGATTGTATTGGCATTGGGGATGTCGATGCCGTTTTCGACAATCGTCGTTGCCACTAAGATGTCGGCCTTGCCCTCTTTAAAGGCGCGGAAGATGGTGTCGAGCTCATCGCCATCCATCTGTCCGTGGCCTGTCACGATGCGCGCTTCGGGAAGAAGTTTCCTTAGCTCTGCTGTGATGGTAAAGATCGATTCTACCCGGTTGTGGATAAAGAAGGCTTGTCCGCCCCGCGAGAGCTCTTGCAGGAGGGCTCTGCGGATCAGATCGGGGTTGCGATCGAGAAGCAGGGTTTTAATCGGCAGGCGATTTTGAGGAGGGGTGTTGATGAGGGAGATTTCACGTGCGCCGATAAGTGATAGATAGAGGGTACGTGGAATCGGTGTGGCAGAGAGCGAGAGTGTGTCAACGCCGACTTTGAGCGCTTTGAGGTGCTCTTTTGCCCGGACTCCAAAGCGCTGCTCTTCGTCGATAATTAAGAGCCCTAAATCGTGAAAGATCACATCTTTGCTGATTAATCTGTGTGTGCCGATGAGGATGTCAATTTCGCCGCAGCAAAGCTTATCTAAAGTTTTGCGATTTTCAGAGGCCGTCTGGAACCTGGAGACGATCCCGATGCGGATTGGAAAATGGGACATCCTGTCGCAAAATGTCTCGTAGTGTTGCAGCGCAAGGACGGTTGTGGGAACAAGAAGAGCGACCTGTTTTTTTCCATCCGAGACCGCTTTAAAGGCGGCTCGCATAGCGACCTCTGTCTTCCCGTAACCGACATCGCCGCAGATCAGTCTGTCCATTGCTTTAGAAGAGGAGATCTCTTGTTTCAGGTCGTTGATGGCTTTTTGTTGATCCTCTGTTGTGACAAAGGGGAACTCTTCTTCAAAGGCGATGAGATCATTCCCATCTTCTGGACAAGGAGTGCCCCCATGAATGGTTCTTTCTGCATGCATCTTGAGGAGCTCTTCTGCGTAGCCGACAAGAGCCTTTTCTGCAAGCGTTCGTGTTCGCGACCATCTACTGCCTCCGATGGTATGGAACGTTGGCGTCTCATCTTTTGATCCAATATAGCGCGAGACAAGATAGGATTGAGAGATGGGGACAAGGAGCCTACTCTCTTCGGCAAATTGCAAGATGAGAAATTCTGTCTCCTCACCCAGATGGTTTTTATGTCTCTCTAATCCCAGATACTTGCAGATTCCTTGATGAAAGTGGACCGCAAGGTCACCGGGCGTGAGGGGGTCGTACTGTGATGCTGTTGAGGCGTAGTTTGTCCTCCACTTTTCTTGAGGGACTTTGTACTTCCCAGAGAGTTCAGCAGAGGGTAGTAAGAGAGTGTTGCTAAGGAGAAAGCCGCTTGAAAGGTAGCCGCGCTTAAAATGGGCATAGGGGATCTGGGCGCGGTACCGTTTTTCTTCTAAATCGGAGGTGACAATACAGTTGATCTGCAACTGATTCTGCAGGCAAAGAGCTCCGAGTAGCTCCTCTTCTGACCTTGTAGAAAAGGCGTCATGGACGGGAATGAACGGGTGGGCCCACCTGTGCGCTTGAATCTGCTTCGAAAAAAAAGAGAAGGCGATCGTCGACATGAGCCCTTTTTTATGCGTTACGACCTCTGAGAGCTCCTCTAGACGTTCATGTGTAAAAAAAAGGCGCTGTTTGTTTTCTGTTGCTTGAAAAAATTTTTCAAAAGAGAGGTTTTTGTAGAGCTCTTTTAGTTCGACATATCGATCTTCTAAAGTTTTCAGGTCATCGAAAATAATAAGAGAATCTGGGTCGAGATAATCCAGAAGTGCGCCTGTTACCTCCGTCTCTTCTAGAGGAGAGAGAAAGATCTCTTCTGCTTGCCCTGTCGTTTTTTGTCCGATTGGGTCGTAGGTGCGGATCTTTTCAATGGTATCGCCGAAAAAATCGATGCGGTAGGGGGTGTAGGCCGACAGGGGAAAGATATCGACAATGCCACCGCGTATGGCAAATTCTCCCTTGTCACAAGCCACAGGGGCACGCTTGTAGCCAAAAGAGCTGAGTAATTCTGGTAGTGTCGCAAAAGGAATGAGGGATCCGACTTGCCACGTTCTGCACGCCTTTCCCATCTTTTCAGGTTTTGGCACAGGGGCGAGACTCGCATGGAGTGAGGCAAAGAGAACAACTTGTCCTTTTTTTTGGATCAGATGGTTTAAGATTTCAGATCTGCGCCCTGCAATATCTACAGAGGGGATCTGTTCTTGAGCTGGGAATTGGATGAGGTCGGGGATAAAGTAGCGCAGGTCATCGGATAGCCTGCTCTCTTCTCTTGGCTCTGAAATAACCAGAATGTCTTTTCCAAGAGCTTTAGAGAGCGCCGTAAGGACGGCTTTTGGTGCATCCCAGAGCCCATCGATAAGAATCGACCCCTCTTTATGAAGCTGCTCAATAAAAACAGAGAGCAGCTTCTGATCCAGAAGATCTATGATTTCTTTGAAAGACATTCTCGCGCTTTTTCAAAGGCTTGATGGATCCGTTCCGGCTCTTTACCCCCGGCTTGTGCCGAATCGGCTTTGCCACCGCCGCTGCCGCCAATAACGGGTGCGATCTCTTTGATGAGAGAGCCTGCCTGAACCCCTTTTTGGATCAGGTCTTGACTGACGCGGATTAAAAGAGCGCAACGCCCGTCAATAGCATGCGCCAAGATGATGACACACGATTGCGCTTTGCGCATCAGGGCGTCGGCAAGTTCTGGGAGTTCACTACTTTCCACGTCAACGACGGCTGTAATTAACGGTGTTGCGCCAATAAGCTCTCTTTTTTCTACAATTTCTTGTGCGAGCAGTTTGATAGCAACGCTTTTGAGCTGTTTAATTGTCTGGGAAAGGGTGCGATTTTCTTCGATAACAGCCATCGCTCGAGCTAGCAGCTGAGGCGGGGTTGCTTTCAGAACATGAGAGCTCTCTGTAATCAGATCATCTTTAGCATAACAAAATTGGACGGCGGCATCGCGGATAACGGCTTCGATCCTGCGGACACCAGCTGCCACGCTACTCTCTTTGCGAATGCGAAAAAAGCAGATAGAGCCTGTTTTTTTGACATGGGTTCCCCCACAGAGTTCTTTGGACTCTCCAGCTGTCACAACGCGTACGTGGCTTCCATACTTGTCGCCGAAAAACTGCTTAATATCTGGACGCTTATGGGCCTCTTCAAGGCTAATTTCAAAGGTCTCCACGGAATCATTGCGACGCACAAGGGCATTGACGAATTGTTCCACTTTACGGATCTCTTCGCTTGAGAGGGCTTTATGGTGATTAAAGTCAAAGCGCAGATGGAGGGCGTCGACAAGGGAGCCTGCTTGGCGGATATGGCTTCCAAGGATTTGTTGCAAAGCAAAATGAAGCAGGTGAGTCGCTGTGTGGTTATTTGCGATCTCAATCCTTTTTTCACTGTCCACTTCTGCATAGAGGGTCTCTCCAACACGGAATGATCCTCTAAGACATCTTCCTATGTGGACAATGATCCCGGGAAATGGAGATTTGCAGTCGGTAACAAAAAAGCTTCCTTTTTGCTGTGACAAGAGCCCTGTATCTCCGACTTGGCCTCCCTTTTCTGCATAAAAGGGGGTCTGCTCCAAAACGATCATCCCCTCTTCTCCCTCTCCAATTTCATCGACAAACTTTCCATTGATCAGAATGGCTGTTGTCAGAGTCGTCATCTGCATCTTGTCATAGCCGACAAATTGGCATGGAGGATGGCTCTTTGTAAAGTCGGTAAAGAGGCTCTCTTCTGCTAGCTGATCGTGTTTCTCTTTACTTGCACGCGACCTTAGGCGCGCTTCCTCTTCGAGAATCTGATACCCTTTTGTATCCACATGGAGATGATTGTCTTTTGCAAGAAGAAGAACTTCGTCTAAAGGCAACCCGTAAGTATCTTTGAGCTTAAAGGCCTCTTCCCCCGTAATTTCTTTAGGAGAGCGCTCTTTTGCTTGATCGATCACTTGATTCAAGATCTGGCCTCCGCGCTTTAAGGTGCGGATAAACCCCTCTTCTTCAAGTGTCAGCACTTCAGCAATACGCGCCTGAGAGCTTATAAGCTCTGGATAATCTTCTCCCATCTCATCAATTAGGCGTGGCAAAAGATCTTTTAAAAATGGCTTTTGCATCCCGAGCAGATGGCCATAACGGACGGCCCGCCTAATCAATTTGCGTAAGACGTAGCCTCTATCGGTATTGCTCGGCTGAGCACCATCGGCGATCGCAAAGCTGAGGGAGCGGATGTGGTCTGCAATCACATGGAAAGCGGGATTTTGATTCAGATACTTTTTCCCAACAATCTCTTCTGTTTGAGCAATTAAACTGCGTAAAACATCGGTTTCAAAGACAGTATCGACTCCAATCGAGAGTGCAATTGCTCGCTCAAGTCCCATACCCGTATCAATTGAAGGGCGAGGTAATGGATCAAGTTTTCCTGAAAGGTTGCGATTATACTGCATGAAGACAAGATTCCAGAATTCTAAAAAGCGCTCTCCACTGGCATCGTCTTTTGGCGATGTGGCAGAGCCAAACTGTGTGCCGCGATCGATAAAGAGTTCTGAGCACGGTCCACAAGGTCCCGTATCGCCCATCATCCAGAAGTTGTCTTTTTCACCGATGCGGCAGATGCGCTTTTGTGGCATATATTTGAGCCATAGATCATACGCCTCATCATCTTTTTCATAGACAGAGATAAAGAGTTTGTCAATGGGGAAATGGAGGATTTCTGTTGTGACTTCAAATGCGAATCTAATCGCTTCTTCTTTAAAATAGTCTCCAAAAGAGAAGTTCCCAAGCATCTCAAAAAAGGTGAGGTGGCGCGTTGTGTGGCCAACATTATCGAGATCGTTGTGTTTGCCGCCGACACGGATACACTTTTGAGATGTGGTAGCGCGCGTATAACTTGAGCGCGTCTTTCCCAAAAAGAGATCTTTGAATTGGTTCATTCCTGCATTGTTAAAAAGAAGGGTTGGGTCCTCATGGGGTACTACTGGTGCAGAGGGGATAATGGCATGCCCATTTTTCTGAAAATAATTAAGAAAACGGCGTCGAAGGTCTTTTGATCGCATGGAGCCTCTCATGATGTAGAAGTGACGTTTGTAACTTGTGCTGTGTGGGTCTCTTTTATAAAAATCAGTAAAATGAGCGAAACAAGTAAATAGGCAGGTAACGTGAAGAGCGCTACTTTATACACTTCGATCGGGAAGAGACGGGCGCCATTCAGCATTTCGCCCTTCCATCCCATATCGAGGAACTTGCCCGTTAATGGATCGGAGAGTGCTCCAAATAACGCATCAAAGGCATTCATAAAACCGACAGATGTCGCTGCTAAAATGGGCGTGTTAATCTCACGAATCATTGTGAAACAGAGGAGAAAGCAGCTAATCGACGCTCCAAAAATCAGTAGAGATAAAGTTAGTAGAGGAAGAGATAAAGGGATGTAAAGAATGGCTGTAATGGACAATAGAGCGATGGAGATGCCCCAGTACATCACCGGTTTATGAAAACCGAAAAAGTTGGAAAACCAGCCAGCAATAGGGGCTCCGATGGCGAATCCAATAAAGATGAGGGAGACAAGATTTGCTGCTTGGATTTGCTCAAAGCCGTAATTTTGCATCATAAAGGGAACTCCCCAGAGGCCGCCAAAAATGGATACAGGAGCAAAAGCAAGTCCACTGTAAATCGAAAGAAGCCACGCTTGGGGTTTGAGTAAAATTTGTTTTAACCCGGAAGTGACCTTTAACCCCTTGAGGCTAGAGTTGCTCTCTTTACTCCCATCGCGGATGATACAGAAAAAAAGCAGGGAGAGCAAAAAGCCGGCACCACTTATCCAGAAAAGAGCCTCTCTCCATTCCATCATTTTAATGAATTGAGCAAGAGGAGCTTGTCCGCATACAGCGCCGAGCATACCAACTGTCATCATCAAGCCAGCCATGAAAGCAAATTGATTTTTAGGAAACCAGTTTCCAATGAGTTTAAGGCAGTTGATCGCAGCAAAGGCGGCTCCGGCACCTGATAAAAATCTTCCTGTTGTTGCCCACGCTAAACTCTCTGAACAAGAAAAGATCCAGGTTCCCAAGGCACAGACTAAAATGGCAATAGATGTGACTTTTCGTGGTCCAAATCGGTCAACGAGAAGCCCTGCTGGGATTTGTAACAAAAGGTAGGCGTAGAAGTAGGAGGCGGCTAGGTTGCCAAGATCGGTGGCGTTGATCTGGAAGGTGCTCATCAGATCTGAGGTCATCACACTTGGGGAGACCTCAATTGCGAACTTATAGAACATGAAAGTTGAGCCAAGAAGCCAGATGAGCCAAGGGTATAATTTTTTTTTCACTTTTACCTTCCCTTTTAAGAATAAGAGATAGGATAGCAGAAGCAAAAGTTTTTTTCCACTATTTGTTTTCTACTCGGCTTTGTAACTTTTGGGGGCCGCCTGCCTCGTCTATTTGCTCTTGGCCGTAGGCCAAACGGCTAAGAGGAATAGACGAGGCAGGCGGCCCCCAAAAGTTACAAAGCTGAAGTTCTAGCGGAACCCTTGTGTGTGCCTACTGGGATAGGGTCATAGCTTCTTTATTTTTAAGAGATCGCTCAAAATTTTTTTGTCTGAGCTTTATTAAGTATTGTTCGAAGGTCTTCGATTCTGCCCCCTTTTTGGAAGTGACCATCAAATCGATTTTCCTCGTCTTCCAAGAGGTTGGCACCTGTACAAACAAGTGAGACACCGTGGTTATTTGGATGTTGTTCTAGAAAATTTCGAACGATTGCCGCTGCCGTAGTTCCTGGGGTTCCGGGCATTTGTTCATCAAAAAAAATCAGATCTGGAATTTTTTGAGTCAGCAGTTCGGATGCTGTTGCACCTGGAGTTGCACTGGGTGGTTGAAGTTTTGATGGAAGAGCTCCTGTAGCAGATATTCCCAGTGTTGCTAATAGATCGTCTGCGTTCTCAAAGTGCGTTATTTGATGCGCGTTGATGCCAAGTTTTTTCAGTAAACGCTGCAGGTAGTTTCGGTTTCCTTCACCATCATCTACAATCGCGACACTCATGTCAAAAAATGGAGCCGGCGTTGTTTCTGCTACTGCAGTCGTAGAACTCGTAGCAGTAGAGGTTGATTCTAAATCGGAGGTTGTTGATGTAGGTTGTAGATCTTGTGGCGATAGTAGTTCAAGAGGAATTTCAAATGCGAAGATTGTTCCTTGAGTTTCAATGCTTTCGAGTCTGATTGGAGGAGTTTTCTGGTTCATCATGTGAATTAGCATTGCACTGTTCAAAAGGCCTATACCAACTCCTTCTGCTTTTTTAGCTGCACTCCCTACCTGGGAAAATGGTTTAAATAATTCAGCCTGTTCTTTTGGAGACATTCCGATGCCTGTGTCTTTGACTTGGAATCGAAAGAGAGGTCCTAACTTGTCGATTGAAACCTCTACACTACCTTCTTCTGTAAATTTAATCCCGTTTAAAACTAGATTTGTCAGCGCTTGATTGATTTTTCCCGAATCGCCTATCAACCAATCTGTTGAAGAGAACCCGTTATATGAGAATTTGAGTGCCAGTCCTTTTTTCGCAGCTGCGGGGCTAGCTGTGTCTGTAATGGATCGTTCTAGTTCTTCTATTTGAAACGGCTGTTTAACTAATTTGAGCTGCCCGGCTCCTGATTTTCCCAAAAGAAGAGTCTCCTGAAATATTTCTAGAGCGTTTCCAGCACATGTTCGAGCTTTTTGAATTAGGGAGAAGAGTCGTGGTACATCGATAGGGGTTCCGTTCGTTTGAAATTCAGAGATTATCTCTAGAGCGTCATCTGTATAGGTGACATTCGGGACAAGCTCGTTTCTAGCATTATGAACAATCCCTATAAAGGTGAGATTTGTGGCTACATTTTCTGCCTCGTTTAGTGGGCTTACGCTTCTAGATAGTTCCTCAGCTCTAGGTGTTAGCGCTGGAGAGAGAAGTCTTGACTCGGGTGTGCTGAGGCTGTGTCTGCGGAAGAGTGATGTGCTCTCCTTAACTCGACAGCTTGGAGATTCTGGTGGCAGTTTTAACGGAGATACTGAACGGGAGGTGCTAGAAAATGATGCAGATGGGGGAAGAGGAGGGGGAAGTTTTGTCGTAACAAGGTCGAAGAGAGAAGGGGGAGGATCGATTACGAGTGAGTTGAGTTTGTTTGGGTGTTTTGGGATTTCGTTGTTAAGATCCTCTGTTTGAGTGGATGTTTGAGTGGATGCATGTGTCGTTTGTAATTCTGTTTGAGTGAGTGCAGGTGTCTTAGAAATTGCCATAATTTATATTCTCCCTAGCTTTTGCCAAAAAGAATATCAGGCGCTGATTTAAATCAAAATTAAAAAATAATTTTTTTACCTATACACAAATAAACTCAAAAGTTGGACTTTACCTACGTCGGGCAGCCACTCATTTTGTGCCCGCCTGCATTGTTAAACTTTTTAACTCACCTTACGCAAAAGATCCGCTCCTTCGTCTGCATCTTTTACGTAAGCTCGACTCCAAACATGTACAAAGTCGAGTTCCTAACTCTTTTTGAGTCCAGTTTTGATGGAGATGATCTTGAATAGGTCTTGTGCGGTTAAAAGCCCGACAAGTCTCTCATTTTCAACGACAAGAACGATCGGAACCCCATCCTCTTCCATGAGGTGAAGTGCTTTGAGCACACCCTCTTCTTGAGTCACCGTGTGAAACTCTTTGCGTGGAGTCATCACCGTTTCGACAAGAGTCTCTCTCCATTGATCTTCTGGAAAATCGCGAATCTCTTTTAAGCCAACGGTGCCGATCAAAACTTCTTTATCTAGAACCGGATAGAGTTGATGGTGCGAGGTGTAGATATAATCCTTAATAAAAGAGGCGATGTCTGTTCCTTTCTGCACGCTTGTCGGATTTTTTTTCATGAATTGTGCCACTTTTGCGCCGTGCAGCTCCTGTTTTAAATGAAAGCGCACTTGAGATCCGCTCGCTGACTGCTGCAGGAAGAAGCCAAGCATTAGAAACCAGAAGCCTGAAATAAAATTGCCTGTGAAAAAACAGAGTAGGGCAAATAGGATCAAAAGGATTCCAAAAGCTGCGCCGACACGACTTGCTACGCGTGTTGCAAAAGCTAGATCCTTTTTCCACGCCCATAGAGCTGCACGAAATATCCGCCCCCCATCAAGAGGAAATGCTGGCACAAGATTGAAGATAATGAGGGCCATATTAACAAAAGCCAAGTAGTTGCTAACGGCGACAACCAAAAGGGGCCACTCTAGTCTCTTGGCAACCGTTCCACAAGCCGCGAGAAATCCGACAAGGAAGAGACTTACAAGAGGTCCTGCAATAGCCACTAAAAATTCGACTTTTGGGCTCTTTGGCTCTTCTTTGATCTCAGCTACTCCTCCAAAAAGGAAAAGAGTGATGTGCGATATCGGTATTTTATAATGTTTGGCTACAAGTGCATGGCCAAGTTCATGCAAGATGATGCAGGTGAAAAGACCGAGCATCCCAAGAGTTCCCATAAGCCAGTATGTGCCATAGGAGAGGTTTGGGTCGACTTGAGGAAAGTAATCTGTTGCCAATGTCCATGAGAGGAGGAAGGCGATAAAAATCCAGCTTAGGTCAATCCCAATTTTAATCCCTGAGAACGTGAGGAGGTGCAAGCGTCTATTAAACATGAGCTTCTTGTAGCAAAAAACAGAGCAAAAGTCGAGCTCTATTGTATTTCTCTTGTCAAAAAAAGAGTTAAGAAAATACGCTATGTCGTTTTTAACCCGGAGTAATTATGTTTAGAATTTTCTGTTTCTCTCTCTGTCTTTTGCTTCAGCAAGTCTCAGCTGATGAACTAGATCAAGACTGCTCTACAGCGTGTCGACGTATGAATGACGAATATAGTGAGGATGTTACTGATGAGACGCCTCCATTTATCGCTCCTTGGGGCTACCATCTGATTTTAGATTGTCACGCTTGTGACGTCGGTGCGGTGACAGATCCTGTCAATATCGAGGCGTTTGTTAAGACTCTTGTAGACGCTATCGACATGAAGGCTTATGGAGAGCCGCAGATTGTTCATTTTGGCTCAGATGGCGCCACAGGGTATTCTCTTGTCCAACTGATTGAGACAAGCTGTATTACGGGTCATTTTGTCGATGAAAACGGCGATGCTTACATCGATGTCTTCTCGTGCAAAGAATTCTCAGAAGAGACTGTTTTAGAAGTTGTGGAGCAGTTTTTTAGTCCAGAGTATGTCTCAGCGCGTTTTATGCTCAGACAAGCTTAAAGGTAGAGGGCCTCTTGCGCGCTCTTGTGCAAGAGGCTTATTTCTATGGTTTATACCATTCCCAAAAAATAAAGTCTAAGTTGCTAGGGCTCTTACTTGCGGGGCTTCTCCTTCACTCAGGCTAACTTATTCAAGTTGGCCTGAGTGAAGGCCTTGGTCCTCGGCAAAACTCGCTGTGCAATTTAGGAATTTATTTTTTTGGAATGGTATTAGGTTCACCCAATTTCGTGATCTTAATGACAAGTGCCTGGTCCCCGTGGTAGTAAGTGCAGTGATCTGGAACCTTTACAGGGATTAGCCGTTCTGTGAATTCTAGATAAGGATTGGAGATGATCTTATCAAAGAAGATCTTGTCTTCATACCGCGATTGTGGAGAGTTGATATAGCAGGAGAAACGAGCTCCCACATGCATGTGATTTTTGATACACTGTTCGAGGAACTGAAAGAATCTATCGCCTGGCACATGCAGATTAAAAAAGCTTGGCGCCTTGTTTTTTTCTTCACTTTTTAATAGCTCTGGGGTGATTTTTTTTTCTTTGAGCAGCCGGTCGACTGCATGTTCGCACTGGTCTTTTGTGATCTGATTGCGTGAGGCCAGGTCAATTAAAAATCGATAGAGGAATTTTCCATCGGCTTTTTCTTTCTCTGCTTCTTTGAATAGTTCTTCTAAGTCTTGATTGGAATAGACCATGCTGGTTAGAGCGGGGATCTCTTTTTGTAGATCTTCCATCTTCTTTTTTCCGGCCTTTAAAATCATCGAGGCGTCTTCGCCTGTTTTCAGTACAGATTGAATCTCTTCGTCTGATTGCAGGGGATAGTCGTCAAAAAAGACAAGATCAAATTTTTTAAGTTTAGGTAGCGCCTCTTGCCATGTTCCTTCAATAATTGTCACATGAGGATGTTCTTTTGCGAAGTTGCGCGCGCGCAGAATGACCTCGGGGTTACATTCAATAATCGTGTGGCTTTTTGGCTTGTATTTTTGGATGTGAACCGACGCGTAGCCGCAACCAAATCCCACTTCTAAAACAGTGTCGTTTGGGGTTGGTTTTAGCTCGTCAATGCAGGCGTGCATATACGGTTTTTCCCATTCCATCATTACTTGATGACGTCCTTTGAGTAGGACTTCTTGGCCAGATTCGTCACGAGAAAATTTTAAATCACTCATATGCACCTTCTTTTAATTATTAATCGTAGCAAACCCTTTTTTTTAAGTCCATACGTCACACTGTATTTTTATTCTTACCTTATATATACTCTCAAGACACAAATAGAGGAAAAATTTTTATGTTTAAAAGACTCCCTAAACTAGCGATTGTCGGACGGCCGAATGTCGGGAAATCTGCGCTTTTTAATCGCATTTGTCAAAGGCGGATTGCCATTGTAGATGATCGCGAGGGGGTCACTCGAGATCGTCTTGTTGCGCAAACAGAGCTCTTTGGTCGCGGTCTTGAGTTGATCGACACAGGCGGAATTGACGCGGGATCAAAACTCCCTTTTCATGAAGAGGTCCGGATGCAGACGCGCCGCGCTATCGAAGAGGCCGATGTTCTTGTTATGGTTGTCGATGGGCTCGGTGGGCCGACAGCTCTAGATGAAGAGGTGGCTAAACTGCTGTTGCGTCAAGAAAAGCCTTTAGTTCTTGCTGTCAATAAAATTGACTCTCATGAACAGAAGCATCACATCCATCAATTTTATTCTCTGGGTATCAAGCAAATGGTGGCAGTCTCTGCGACCCAAGGCTTTCAGATTGTTGAGCTTCTAGAAGAGGCGTTAAAGAATGTACAGATTCCTAAAGCGAAAGTCTCAGCAAAAAAACCGCTTAACTTGGCGATTTTAGGTCGGCCAAATGTTGGGAAATCAACTCTTGTCAATTATTTGACAAAAGAGGCTAGATCAGCTGTCAGCCCAATTGCCGGAACCACCCGCGATAGTATCGATATTCCTCTTGAGGTGGATGGGAAAGAACTTCTTTTAATTGACACAGCCGGAGTGCGTCGTAAAAAAGCAGAGCATGACGTGATTGACAAATTTGCTGCTATTCGCACGGAAAGAGCCCTTGAGCGAGCAGACGTTGTTATTTTATTGCTAGATGCTCAAGAGGGGATTACAGCGCAAGAGAAGAAGCTCGCTCAAGAGATAGAGCTTGCTGGAAAGGGCTGTATTCTTCTTTTTAATAAGTGGGATCTTGTTAAAGGGTTTCGTATGGAACACTGCTTACAAGGTATTCAGCAAGAGGCGAGCTTTTTAGAGCATTGCCCAACTTTATTTGTTTCGGCTCTTTCAGGTCGCAACTTAGATAAACTGATGCCGCATGTCTTTTCTGTTGCAGAAGAGTGCAAACGGCGGATCACAACAGGCCAGTTAAATAAATTCGTTGAAAAAGCGCTGCAAAAGTACCATCCGCCGATGATTCGGGGTAAACGATTGAGAGTTTACTACTTAACGCAAGTTTCGGTCACGCCTGCTCGATTTCTTTTGTTTGTGAATTATCCCGACTTGATGACAGAGACATACAAAAAATATTTGATCAATCAGTTTCGTGAAGAGTACGGGTTTAAGGGAGTTCCTCTCTTTTTCTCTCTTAGGGGAAAAAAGGAGCAAGAGGAGCATGAGAGGCTGCATCCGCGATGATCTTAACTGTTCTGTATTACCCAGATAAGAGACGCTATTCTCTACAAGAGTTGGAGGAGAAGCTCGGCTTTTATTACATTCCAGAAATTGCCTTTGAGTCGCCGGAAATTCGCCAGGATATTTGGGAGAAGGGGATTGACTTGTGGGTGAAGCGAGAAACTTCTGAAGAAGCAGAGCGACTGGGAGCTCTTTTTCACGATAAGATTGAATCGGGTTTTATTAGAGACGTTTCTGTTCGTTTTATTGATGACCGTGTTGAACATGGTCTATTTGCAGAAGAGAGAATTGAAGCGGGCTCTTATGTTGGCGAGTATGTTGGAGTCATTCGAGAAAATGATATCCGGCGCTACATGGGTAAGCTCAATAACTATTGCTACAATTATCCGGTTAAAGATGCGCTTGATCGGGACTATGTGATTGATGCTCAAAACGGCAATTTAACCCGTTTTATTAATCATGACAGTGAACCCAACCTAGAGCCACATCACGTCTTTTATGCAGGCTTTTACCATCTTATTTTTTTGGCTAAACGGTTAATAGAGAAAGGTGAGGAGTTGAGTTACGACTATGGTAAAAATTACTGGCAGCTGCGCGAGCCGCCAGTCTAAATTATTTACATTACGAACGAAAAAAATCCCTTTACCTTGTCGAGAAAGCTGCGCTTGTGAGGGGAGTTCTGCTCGCCTTCAAGAGCGCCAAAAGAGCGAATGAGCTCCTTTTGTTTTTCGCTTAAGTTAACAGGTGTCTCAACAAGAAGAATAACGATTAGATCTCCCTTTCCCTGCCCGTGGACGTTGTTGATACCTTCGCCTTTTACGCGCAGTTTTTTGCCAGTTTGCGTTCCTTCTGGGATGGTAATGCGGCAGTTGTTGCCGGTCGGCGTTGGGACCTCTTTTTTAGATCCAAGGGCTGCGTCTGAAAAACTAATGGGTAGTTCTAGAATCACATCATCGCCTTCGCGTTTGAAAAAGGGGTGAGGCTCGACTGTAATGGAGACGTAGAGATCTCCTGGAGGTGCGCCATTAGACCCTGCATCGCCATAACCGCTCATGCGCAAGCGCATTCCGGTGTCGACGCCTGGTGGTACTTTGATGTTGACGCGCTGTTTCTGTTTGGTTTGTCCCGATCCACTACAGCTAGAGCAGGGTTGCGTGATCATTTTACCGCGACCTTGGCATTGGGGACAGACGCTTGCCATCGTAAAAAAGCCGCGAGATTGTTGCACCTGGCCAGCGCCATGACAGCGCGAGCAGCGTTTGATGGCAGAAGGAGAGGCAGCTCCTGTGCCTGTGCATGTTTCGCATTCGACCAAATTTGAGATGGCAACTTCGTGTTCGGTGCCTTTAACAGCTTCTTCAAAGCTAATGGTGAGGTTCATTTTCTTGCTAGTGCCTTGGCGTCCTGTCTCTTCTTGTCCGCCGCCGCCGAAAAATGATTCAAAGATCCCCTCGCCGCCACCGCCACCACCGCCAAAAGCGCCCATGAATGTGCGTAGAGCTTCTTCCATCGAAGAGAATCCGCCAGCTCCACCGCCACCGGGCATGCCGCCCATACCGCCTTTTAGGGCGTCAGCGCCATACTGGTCGTAGATCTGCTTTTTCTTCTCATCGCTTAAAACTTCGTACGCCTCAGAAATTTCTTTAAATTTCGATTCAGCTTTCTTATCACCTGGATTTTTATCCGGATGGTATTTAACAGCGTTTTTGCGATACGCTTTTTTAATTTCTTCTGGAGAGGCTTCACGCGAAAGCCCGAGTGTAGAGTAGTAATCAGTCATGCTTGTAATCCTAACAGAGGAGTGAAATATCTCCAAGTAAATTTAGCAGACGCGACACTTGTCTGCTAAATCTATTTTTTAGAAAGAATAGCTGGAGCGGTCTTTCGGTTTTTTGTATTTGAGCGCAGCTTTTGATTTTGCGCGGCTCTTGACAGACGGCTTGTCATAGAATCGGTGAGCCTTGGCAGCTTTCATGACGCCTTCTTTGTCTAATTTTTTCTTTAATGTGCGGAGGGCTTTATCGAGGGGCTCGCCTGGGCGGACTTTAACGCTTGTCATGGATCTTGATTTCCTTTTGTTTGAAAGGTGTAACTTCTTGCAGCACATCTTATCGCAACGTACTGATATTGATCAATAATTTTTAAGCTCAACTTTGCAACTTTTTTGGGCTTGACGGCCTCGAGATATTTGTTCTTGGCGCTGTTTATTTTCTAAGGAAGGGGTTAAACCCCTTCCTTAGAAAATAAATCAGTGAGTTTGGTCGTAGGCCAAACGGCCAAGAGCAAATAGACGAGGCAAGTGGTCCCAAAAAGTTGCACAGTCGACTTAAGCATGAAAATAGATCATCTCTGGAATTTGCTGAAACTTTTTTTGATTAAATTTTTGCATAATATAGAGGCAGAGGGGGGTGTAAAGATTTTTATTTACAACAGCTGTTTCTGGCGCCTCTTCCAAGGGAATAAAACCTTCAAAATCGATCTGAAGGGTAGGGAAATTAAGGCGCCCCTTCATAGCATACGCATCTTTTTTACCCTTAACGGAGGTAAAAAATTCTCCCTCAACCTCTCCTAAGTAGACGATAGGGGAAGGGCAGTTGATACAGGGGATTTTAAGGCCAAAGGCTAGACTCATGCCCACTACCGCTCCTGTACGGCTCCCATTAAAAGATCCAGGGCCTATCCCAACGGCAATGGCTTGAAGTTTCGTTTTTTCAATCCCTGTCTCCTCTAAAAGCTCCTGGATGAGGGGAAATAGCTCTTGTGAAAGTGGCTTGTTAGAGCCTGTACGTATACAAGCAATTTTGTTTTTTATGATAAGTCCTAGTAAAGGCTCTTTTTGGCTTGTGTCGATGAATAAGATTGTCATGCGGTCTAGATTATATAAGAAAAAGATTATTGTCACGAATGGATTGACTTTTTCAAAAAAACATAATAAAATATACACATGACGCAATTAGCTAAAACAGGTTTTTTTGATTATGCTGGAGTGATTGGGCCTGTCGCCGCATCGCTCCCCCTTGTTATTGGGACCGGCGTCTTGGTTAAAAAAATTTATGACAATCCCAAGATTATTGATCAAAAGTGTAGTGAATTGAAGGAGTGGGTTGTCACCTCTTTTACTCCCCATGGGAGTGATGCGGCTCGTCGAATAGCTGAAAATATTTTTAAATTACTCCTTGTTTTAGGCGTATGTGCCACAATCATTTATTTTTCCGCGGTACTTCTGCCTATCGCTATGGCCATCCCTATTGCCATTCAACTGGTCTTTCGTGTCGGTAAGTTCTGTGTGGATTATAATGAAAACGTTAAAAGCATTAAAAAATATTTTGACAGTTTAAAGATGGGGAAATTTGAAGATCGAGCTGTATGGCGCAAGCGTGTCGCAAAAGAGATTGTTAAAATTGTTCTTCCGCTTGTGATTCTTGGGGCTATCTTGACTTGTGCTGGAATTATTGTAAGCCCTTTGATTACAGGAGGATTTCAATGGCATCTTTCTGTTCCATTCCAGACGAAAGCTGTTGTTTTTCTTGAATACGCAGCAGTCGGCCTTCTCCATTTAGGATTGGCCGCTCGTAGCTGGAGAAAGGGAAATCGTGCAGAAGCTCTGTTCCACCTTTTTGCAACAGCGCTCTCATTTGGCTTCCCGTCGTTTTATTTAAGTAACAACGACATGCGCCTACACCATTCGTTTTATGGGCTGATCTTAATGGCTCTACCCTCTAGAACTGCGAAGATCTTCGGTTCTTTTGTCACTTTTGATTCAATCCTCTATGCTGTTGCAAACCCTCGGGGAGGGTTTTTGAATGGAAAATTCGTGGAGTATGACTTTATCAACACTGTTCTTGAACAGTTCAAGCTTTTCTTAGCGCTCTTTAGTGCTTCATTAATCGTGGAATCCATCTCTGCTTCGATTAAAAAACGTGTGTTGCAGATAAGCCTGCCGCCTTAACAATGTTTTGATACTTCAAAAGCCCCTGGACAAAAAGGCAAAAAGGGTGTACCTTGTATCAAATATTATCGAGCTGAACCAGGTACATGGCAACCTCAGTAGAGAGACCTAAATTTAGTAAATGGCGCCAAAGACTCTTCCCCGTGCACGGCACTGAGATGAGTAAGTTTATCCCCCTCCTCTTGTTAAAATTTGCATTTTCTCTGATTTACACCGTCTTACATGCGACCAAAGATACGCTTATCGTTACTTCAAAAGGTTCTGGCGCCGAGACGATTCCTATTCTTAAAGGCTGGTTTGTCTTGTTTTTTGCTTTTCTCTTTATGCTGATTTACTCAAAACTGAGTAATCATTTATTGAAAAGTCGTCTTTTTTACGTCACTATTTCCTTTTTTCTCTTTTTTTTCTTCCTTTACGGCTTTCTCCTTTATCCCAATCGAGAAGCTCTGACGCCTCATGGAATGGCAGATAGCCTCGTGGAACTCGTTGGAAAGGAGCGTTCGCACTGGGTAGCAGTCTTTCGTTACTGGATGGATTCTCTCTTTTTTCTTATGGCAGAGATGTGGGGCTCTGTGCTGATCCTTCTCTCTTTTTGGGGACTTGCTAATCGCATCACACATGCGACAGAAGCGTCTAGATTCTACACGCTTTTTTCAGCAGGTGGCCATGTCGGGGTGATTATGGCAGGTCCCATGATCTGGTATTTTGCTAAAGCCTTTGGGGTGGATCAATTTGAACAGACCGTTCAGTATCTAATGGGGATTGTCTTGGCTTTTGGGCTTTTGTCAATTTTTCTCTACTGGTGGATTGATCGTCAGGTGATTGCTCAGCAAGAGAGCAGTAGCCGTATTGCTCAGGAGGCTAAGTGCAAAACCTCTTTGTCTCTTCTAGAGAGCTTAAAACATTTGATCAAGTCGCCAAGTCTTGGCTCTATTGCTTTAATGGTGATCGGGTATGGTCTCTCTGTTAATATTATCGAAGTGATCTGGAAGGCAACGTTGAAACTCAAATATCCGGATCCTAGGGATTATGAGGCGTTCATGGGCCTTTTATCGATTGGAATTGGCTCTTTATCGCTCTTGCTTGCTCTTTTTGTCGGTGGCAATATCATGCGCAAGTGGGGCTGGTATATTGCGGCACAAGCGACCCCTGTTGTTTTGGGCTTTGTCTCTTTACTCTTTTTGGGGGTCTATTTTCTAACAGATAGTAGCGAACTTCTGATGGGAAGTGCGGCTCTCGGGTTTCTTGTTTTATGTGGTGCTATTCACAATATCTCGTGTAAGGCGATGAAGTACTGTTTATTTGATCCGACAAAAGAGATGGCATTTATTCCTCTAGATGAGGAGACAAAAGTTAAAGGCAAGGCGGCAGTTGATCTTGTTGCCTCCCGATTTGGCAAATCAGGCTCTTCGTGGATTCAGGTCGTTTGCATGGAACTTGCGGGTGTTGGCTCTGTCCTTGCAGTGGTTCCCCATCTCTCTATTTTTGTCCTACTCGCGGTCACCGGTTGGATCATTGCTGTTTTTTATTTACGGCCGCATGCGACACTTGTTCCTGAGAACACATAAGTATTTAACTGGAGTTTTGTTTTGGACGATTCGATCTTATTAGAAGAACTGATAGAAAGCGCAGAAGAATCTTTATTGCAAGAGGCTGTATTAGAGGATAGGGAAGAGAAACGTTCTATAGCGGATCTTCCTTCTCAGGTTTTTATCCTGCCTATCGGCCGTCGACCTTTTTTCCCTGGCATGGCAGCGCCCTTGATTTTTGAGCCGGGCCCCTACTATGAAGTGCTTAAAATCATTGCCCGTTCTAAGCATAAATCGATCGGGATCTTTTTAACAAAGCAAGAGACTCTTCCACTTCATGCGGCTACAGTCGAGGATCTTTATTCAGTTGGAGTCTTAGCGCGGATTTTACGCATCACCCCTCTTGATATGGGAGGCGCTCAGGTGGTCCTCAACATTGAAGAGAGAATTTCCATTCGAAAACCGATCAAAAATAAGTATTTACGCGCTGATATTGAGTATCATGAAGATGAAGAAGAGCTCTCTAAAGAATTAAAGGCCTATTCGATCAATATCATCACAACGATTCGTGAAATTCTCAAACTCAATCCGTTGTTCAAGGAAGAATTAAAAGTTTTTTTGAGCCATTCAGACTTTACAGAACCCGGTAAGCTTGCCGATTTTGCTGTCGCATTGACGACAGCGACAAGAGAAGAGCTCCAAGAGATTCTTTCGACATTTAAACTCCAAGAGCGCATCGATAAAGCCCTAATCTTGCTGAAAAAAGAGCTCGATTTATCATTATTGCAAAATAGTATTAATCAAAAAATGGAAGGGGTCATCTCCAAGACGCAGAGAGACTTCTTTTTGCGAGAGCAGCTTAAGGCAATTAAAAAAGAGCTTGGGATTGAGAAAGATGATAAGACGTGCGATTTAGAAAAGTATGAAGCCAGAATCAAGAAGCTCACCATTCCACAAGATGTCATGACAGTGATTACTGAAGAGATGAACAAATTGAGTGTTCTTGAGGTGCAATCAGCGGAATATGCAGTCTGTCGCAATTATTTGGATTGGCTCACGATTGTTCCTTGGGGAATTTATAGTAAAGAGTCGAATCAGTTACAAAAAGCTCAAGATATCCTAGATGAGGATCATTACGGATTAAAAGATATTAAAGAGCGTATCTTAGAGTTTATTAGCGTCGGAAAGCTCTCTGGAGGTGTGAAGGGGAGTATTATTGCTTTGATTGGACCACCGGGAGTCGGCAAGACAAGTATTGGCAGGAGCATCGCGCGCGCGCTGGGACGCCAATTTTACCGCTTTTCTGTTGGAGGGATGCGCGATGAGGCAGAAATTAAAGGTCACCGCAGGACCTATATTGGTTCCATGCCCGGGAAAATGATTCAAGCCTTTAAGTTTACGCAGACAATGAACCCGGTTGTCATGCTCGATGAGATTGACAAAATTGGAAGCAGTTATCAAGGCGATCCGGCGTCAGCCCTTTTAGAAGTTTTAGATCCCGAGCAGAATCGAGAGTTTCTCGACCATTATTTAGATGTGCGTTGTGATCTCTCTAATGTTCTATTTATTGTGACGGCAAACGTTTTAGATGCGATTCCAGAGCCTTTGAAAGATCGCATGGAGATTTTGCGTCTTTCTGGTTATATCCTTGAGGAGAAGTTGAAAATTGCAACCAAATACCTGATCCCTCGTAATTTAGGATTGATGGGACTAAAATCTGAAGAGATAAAATTTTCGCAATCCTCTCTCAAACAGATGGTCAACGGCTATGCGCGCGAGGCGGGTGTCCGCAGCCTTGAAAATCTGATTAAAAAGATCTTGCGCAAAATAGCGGTCAAGAAAGTGCGTTGCGAGGAGAAAAAAGAGGCAGAGCCGTTTGTGCAAGAGCGGATCGGAGAGCGTAACTTAAAAGAGTATTTGGGCAAGCCGATCTTCACGACCGATAAGTTTTATGATAAGACTCCAGTTGGTGTCAGTCTGGGCCTTGCTTGGACGTCTATGGGAGGAGCCACGCTCTATATTGAGGCGTTAGCTGTTTCTGCTGAAAAGAGCGAGATTAAGTTAACCGGGCAGACAGGTGATGTGATGAAGGAGTCATCACAAATTGCGTGGAGTTATGTCCACAGTAAAGCAGCTCTTTATGCGCCGGGGATTCCTTTTTTTGAAAAGAGCCTAGTCCACCTCCACATACCAGAAGGGGCGACTCCTAAAGATGGCCCATCAGCTGGGATTACGATGGCGACAGCCCTCATCTCTTTGTTAAAAAACCAGCCCCTTATCCAAGATCTAGGAATGACCGGCGAGTTGACATTGACGGGAAAGGTTTTGCCAATTGGCGGGCTTAAAGAGAAGTTTATCGCAGCCAAACGCTCTGGAATAAAGACAATTATTTTCCCTAAGGGCAATTTGCGTGACTATGAAGAGCTCCCCGAAAATATCAAAGAGGGGATAACGGTTCATTATGTTTCAGAGTATGCGGAGGTCTACCATGTTGCATTTCCCCAAAAAGAGCTTTCTTGAGTATAGTCGATCAAAAAGAATTGCACGGGAAGAGTTGAGACAAAAAGTAGAAGAGTTGCGTAAAGAGAAAAAGAGTATCGTTACAATTAACGGCTCTTTTGATCTTCTTCATGCAGGTCATCTTCATATGCTTTATGAGGCGTCCCTTCAGGGCGATCTGTTACTTGTTGCGTTAAATACGGACAACTCAATTAAGCAATATAAGAGCTCAAAGCGGCCAATTATTGCCTTAGAAGAGAGAATGCAGATGATGACAGCCCTCTCTTTTGTTGATTATGTGACCTCTTTTGAAGAGACAGATCCCTGCGCGTTACTCTCTGTTATTCAACCTGATGTGCATGTCAATGGGTCTGAATATGGCCTTGAGTGTATAGAAGCCAAGACAGTTAGAGAAGGGGGAGGGCGCCTGCATATTGTAGAGCTGATCCCAGGGTTGTCAACCAGTCAAATTGTCAAAAAGATTATATGCTCCTTCCAGCTCAATGGCACCCATTCGGATCAATCCCAATTGGGTGCGATTGAATTGGAAGGAGTATAGACACGGTATGAGCACAAAAGACTTGATTATTTTAGGCTGTTCCAGTCAGCAGCCGACACGTTTTCGCAATCACGGCGCCTATCTCTTTCGCTGGAATGAGGAGGGACTCCTTTTTGATCCCGGTGAAGGGACGCAAAGGCAGTTTATTTTTGCAAATGTCGCGCCACCAACGGTCACTCGTATCTTTGTGAGCCATTTTCATGGGGATCACTGTTTGGGTCTTGGCTCGATGTTGATGCGCCTGAATCTTGATAAGGTAACCCATCCGATTCACTGTTACTACCCGGAGAGCGGTAAGGTCTACTTTGACAGGTTGCGCTATGGGACTATCTACCATGAGCAGATTCAGGTGATAGAGCATCCGGTTTCACAATCAGGAATTGTTCATTCCGATGGCAATTTTTGTATTGAAGCGGTTTTCCTTAAACACGGTGTTGACAACATAGCCTGGCGCGTCACTGAACCTGATCGTTATAAATTCAGTCGTGAAAAATTAAAAAGTCATGGAGTCGATGGACCTCTTGTTCGTCTTTTAGAAGAAAAGAGGAGTATTTGGATAGGAGGCAAAGAGGTGCGCCTTGAAGAAGTGAGCCATCTAAAAAAAGGCGATTCCATTGCCGTTGTCATCGATACATCCTTATGCCAAGAGGCTATTGAGATCTCCCGGGGTGCTAAAATTTTACTCTGCGAGAGCACCTATCTGGAAGAACATAAGGAGCTTGCTCGAAAACATCATCACTTGACAGCTTTGCAAGCTGCCTCAATAGCGAAAGATGCTGGTGTTGAACAGTTGGTTTTAACCCACTTTTCAGCCCGTTACCAAGACTTGGAAGAGTTTGGAAAAGAGGCGCGCACACTCTTTCCCAATACCGCTGTTGCAGACGATCTTAAGGTCTTTTCTTTTCCCCATGAACCTATCCCTTAAGGGATAGGTTCATTAGCCGGGCAATCCCTAGGACGTGTCGTCAATTGGCTTTATTTTGAGGATTTTTGTCTAATAAACTCACTTTACGCAAAGGTGAGTAATAAAGTAAATGTAATTGACGACACGCCCTAAGCAAATTCTTTGCGTTTGTGGCGCACTCTTTCAGATTCAAAACCTAGGCGCTTGACAATGCTGAGTGTTGCGTTATAGCGCAAGTGTCTTATGCTTTTTTCGTAAAGTAATAGGGCATCTTTATTGGCATCGGCAAATTCTTGACTGGTCAGGTTTGCTTTTTTTTCATCAAGTTTTGCTAAGTTTCTAGCGGATCGCTCTTGAATTTTGGTAAATTCACGGGGTATTTCTCTTCCCAGTTTTTCTTGCCATAGGTCTGATTGAATGAGAATGGTCGCAACGGATTCAGCTTTTGTTGTTTGCTCAAGAATCTGGTCGCGGCGTTTATTCAATTCATCTTCTGTCGTTCTTGTCCATTCAGGAGTGTCATAGATCATAGAGACATGTTGTAGTGGCAGGTTAAGAGCATCTTTTAACTTCATCCGGTTATAGAGAAGGAGTTCGACTGCATCGTAGATCTTTTCTTCTTCTACCTTTCTTAAGACGAGCTCATCTAAAAGTTTCATTCTGTGAGCGCCAAGAAGGAGGGCTACTACGGTTTGTGTATCCCGTGGATTGTATAAAAAATGGAGTTGCCATAGAACATCGATATCACCGAGCCGTAGGCTGATCCGATCTTCGCATGCGCCAAGAGCCTCTTCCATATATTCTAATGCTTTTAAGCGAAATGCTTCTTCCTGCACAAGCCCACTAATAAGACGCACGATAGTCAGTAGGGTAGCCGCGGGTGCCTTCTCAAAATCTGAGGTCTCTTTTACATATTCTAGAAAATTGGAGAGAGTTATCCGATCACGCTCAGGTAATGCCATTATGGGTTGATAAAAAGGATTGGTTTTAGAGACTTTGCCTATATAGAGTTCATTTGGCAATGAAGGATCTTTTGTATGGTGGAGTTGATGATAATGGGAAATCCAGCTATTAAGTCTTTCTGAAAAGGTTAATTGAAGGTCAACAATTGTTGGGCCTACGTGATCACGCTCGGCAGCTATTGTATCTGCGATCTGCATAAAAAGATCTAAAATCTCTTCTGGAATGGGATTGCCATCGAGGTAAATTGCACAATTAGAATAGATCCTGGCAAGTTCTATTGGGATGCTTCCAAGTTGATTTCCTTCTAGATGGAGCTCTGTTAAGTCGGAGAGTTGATTGAGCTCTTGTGGAATTTCTGTGAGAAGATTTTCAGAGAGATTTAAAATTCTCAAGTTTGTGAGTTTGGCAATTTGTGGAGAGAGATGTGCTAGGCGATTGCTCTCGATATTCAACTCGTCTATTGAGGTGCATTCCCAGATTAAATCTGGGAGAGAGTCGAGTTGTAGTCCTGTTAAATCTAATGTGCAATGTTGATTTCGTAGACAATTCAAAATAAGCTCCGAGGCACACTGTCGCATCGCCCGTTTTGTCGTCGAGATTGTTGGATCTTGACGCCAGAGAACAAGTTGCGCTTTTAAAGCAGCAAGAGACGGATCGAATAGATTAACACGCCGTTGTAATGGAGGCGCTTCATGGAGGATAGCTCCTTCTAGAGGAAGGTCAATATTGAGTTGCGGAATCTCTATTTCTGAATCGGATTCTTGAATTGAAAAATCGATGGAAAGATTTACAGGACGGACGTTCATAATTATCCTTATTTTTTTAATATTGTCGGATAATTTTAATAGATAACGTTAATTTAAATCAAGGGTTAATATAACTCTTGAGAGAGAAGCTCGAGTTCGCGGATGAGATTTGTTGTGGCATCGGGATGGTCTAAGAAGCTTGTCGCCATCAGACTTAAGTGCGAGGGGATTGTATGTGTCTTGTTAAACTCTTCTGAGGCAGAGAAAAGAGAAGCCTCTTCTCCATTTGGTAGGTAAAGTGATTGGGTTAGGATGTTTTTTAGTACAAAAAGAGCGTCGTCTAAGTTCTCATCTTCATCGTGAGGCTGCTTTATTAAAGAGTTGATGGCAATCACCCAAGAAGCAAGATGATTGAGGTAGTGCGGATCTGTGACACGATCTTGACTGAGGGTTTTCAGTAAGGCAATCAGATGCTCTGTTGCCTCGCGCGTCTCATTTTTATCATTATGTAACGGAGTTGCCATATTCTATAGACTTATCATCTTTTTTTTCTTTTATCAAGTCATTTTGGTATATTCAGCAAAAGTTCCTTCAAAAAAGATGATCTTATTTTTTTCAAAGGCGATCAGTTTATTGGCGACATTGCTGATCAGATCGCGGTCATGGGCTGCCATGATGACCGTTCCTTTAAAGTCTTCAAGGCCCCAAACGAGAGCAGAAACTGCTTCCAGATCTAAGTGATTGTTCGGTTCATCTAAGATCAAAACGTTGTAGTTACAGAGCATCATTCCGGCTAGGATAAGACGTGCTGTCTCTCCTCCGGAGAGGTGGGAGACGGGTTTAAAGGCATCATCACCGCCAAATAGAAGTTTTCCAAGGCACGACCGAATCTCTTGGTCATAGACACCGGCTTTACGCGTTTTAAGCCAGTCAAAAGCATTCATGGAGGAGCTTTTTTTATCGATTATTTCGGCGTGATTTTGGGGGAAATAGCCGATTTGAACCTGATGGCCCAGTTCGATCTTTCCGGTATCTTGTGCAAGAGCACCTGCTAGCATTTTTAGCAGGGTTGTCTTTCCAAGGCCGTTGTTTCCAATGACGCCAATTTTGTCGCCTTTCTGAATTTCGCACGAAAATTTAGAGATGACCTGATGGGCGTCGTAGCCTTTTCCCACATTCTCTAATTTAAAGACGATCTTGCCAGACGGCTTTTCCGGTGGATAGAAACGGATGTAAGGCCGTTGGATATTGGATTTTTTAAGATCTTGTGGCTGCAATCTATCAATTTCGCGGATACGCGATTGGACTTGAGAGGCTCTAGTTCCGGCTCCAAAGCGCGATACGAATTCTTGTAGTTGGGCCACTTTTTTTTCTTTGGATTTGTTTTCGAGTTCAGTTCTTTCGCGAACGGCTGTCTTAGCGACAAGCATCTGATCGTAATTGCCAGGATAGATGATAATTGTGTCGTAGTCGATATCGGCAATATGGGTTGTCACGGCATTGAGGAAGTGGCGATCATGGCTTACTAGGATCATCACCCCAGCATAATTGTGTAAGAAGTTTTCTAGCCAGCCAATGGATTCTAAGTCAAGGTGGTTGGTCGGCTCATCGAGAATAAGGGCTTCTGGATTTCCAAAGAGGGCTTGACAGAGCATAACGCGAAATTGGTTGTCTGTTGGCAAGGCGCTCATCGGTCCATGGAATGCCTCTTCAGGAATTGCCATTCCTGAGAGAAGAAATTCTGCATTCGACTCTGCGCTATAACCATCTTCCTCTGCAAAGACCTCTTCGAGTTCGCCGAGGCGAATGCCAACAGCATCTGTCATCTCTTGCTCGTAGAGGATCTCTTTTTCTTGCATCGCTTTCCACAGACGCTGGTTGCCCATAATTACCGTGTCAATGACGCGCGTCTCTAAAAAGTCTTCGATATTCTGCTTTAAGAAGCCAACGCGCGGAGGCAAGGAGACGGTCCCCGATGAGATCTCCTCTAGCCCCATAACCATTTTTAGAAGGGTCGATTTGCCCGATCCATTAGGCCCTGTCAAGCCGTAATGCCAGCCTTTATTGAATGTGATCGTGACGTTTTCAAATAGAGTGCGTCCTGCGATTTTTTTTGAAATATCATTGAGTGTAATCATAATGGGACTTAGTCTAGCATAAAGAGTCTTCAGGAGTCAATGGATCCGTCTATCACGCACTTTCTTAACCATCTGAGGCTTGTAAAAAATTACTCAGAACACACCTTGCGCAACTATGAAATGGATCTTGTTGAATTTTGTTGTGCGCACAACTCTCCTCTTGGCGTCGACAAGCTACAGATTCGTTCCTACATTGCGACTCTTGCTGCAAAAGGGCTCTCTAAAAGGAGTGTTGGGCGAAAAATCTCGACGTTACGCTCTTTTTTTAAATATGCGATGCAGCACAAGTTGCTCCCACATAACCCTATTGAGGAGATTGCAAGTCCAAAGCTCGACAAGCCAATCCCGTCATTTCTCTGTTATGAGCAGGTGCTGCAGCTCTTTTCCATCCCGGATGTTGGGACTTTATTTGGGTTTCGCGATAGAACGTTAATGGAGCTTTTTTATAGTTCAGCTCTTCGAGTGAGTGAGCTTGTTTTGCTCAATTGTTCAGATGTTGATTTAGAGCGCTTTTCGATTCGAGTTCGGGGAAAGGGTAAAAAAGAGCGGATCATTCCGATTACCAAGACAGCGGCTGGCTGGATTGTCAATTATTTAGCTCATCCACAAAGGAAGGCATCTGATACGCCAGCGCTTTTTCTCAATAAATGGGGTAAACGGCTCACAGTGCGTTCCGTAGACAGACTTTTTGCTCAACACCTTGTCAAGACAGGTCTTGCTGCAACTATTACCCCGCATACAATCCGTCATACAATTGCAACACACTGGTTAGAAAGGGGAATGGACCTAAAGACGATTCAGATGCTTTTGGGTCACGCTTCCCTTGCGACAACGACAATCTATACCCAAGTCTCTACAAAATTAAAAAAAGAAGTGTATGACAAGACTCATCCGCTTGCGGAAGCGTGAGCTAATCGTTCAAGTCTTGCAGCTTTAGCCTTGCCGGCTACCGAGAGCATCTCTTCTTTAGGGAACTTTCCAGCATCCATAAAGATCTGGATTGCCGCATCGATCTGTGCTTCTGAATGCAAGCAACTGATTAAGCCACGGCCGTAGGATTGGGTTGGATCATCGCTTAAGGAGAGTTCATCTCCTACAAGCGCTTCAAGACCTGTATCCAATCGATCTGTATCAATAATAGCAATTTGTCTTACGCCGTTATCTTGCTCAATAATTGGAAAATTACGCGGCTCCACATCCCCTAAATTCGAAAGGGTGAGAAAAGTTGCAAGTTGTGTTGCAAGTTCAATATCGTCATGAGCTTTTGCATATAAGAGTTCTTGCTTTTTATCGTTACTTGTCTCAAGAGAGGGGAGCGCTCTTTCCGCAATAACTGGAACATCGTCGATATAAAAGAGGTGGCAATCTGGAACGATGATGCGATTGAGGTTATACTCTTCGACGAGTTTTTTAGCCGCAAGCGACTGATCGTATCGGGTTAAGACTGATCGAAGACTTTCTTCTCTAGATGGATACCCCAAATCGTATATCGATTTAAAGATGAAGGGAGATCCATTGACTTTAAAAATTAAGTTTTCTGAGCTAAATTTTGTAACTTCTGGATCTTTTTTTAACGGGTTCTTTACTTGCCAGCGGACCTGTTCAAGCGCGCCGTTTAGTTCTTCTGGTTGTATTGGATCGGATTTAGGAATGGTTGGGGTTCCAACGAGTGAGACGGTGGGTTTTTCAGGAGCTGCTGTAATCGGTGAGGTGTGGCCTATGGCAACTTGTGCTGTTTTAAGGGTTGTTTGTGCGCTTACAAGGGATGCTTGAGGAGAAAAAAGAGTTGTAAAAACAAGAGAAAGTGAGGAGCAAAAGCCTTTAACGCTCATTATTACCTTGAATTAATTATCTATTGATTATATATATTATTATACAATAAAATTAATACTTTGTCTACTTTATTTAATCAAGACTTAAAGTCTTTGTTGCAAAGCACTTACAAAACGAAAATCAGTTGAAAAAGGGTGTCTAACAATTTTTCCTTGAGCTTTATTCTTCTCTATAGATAATGTAGACTCTAAGTTTTTTGTAACACGAGGAAAATCATGGAAGAGTCTTTACGCCAATCCCTTAAACACATTGTCGATATTCAGGAACGTGATATTAAAATGCTGCGACTTGTGCGGGTGAGAAGAGAGCGTCAAAAGGAGCTAGAGCAGATTGAGTCTTTGCGCAAAGAGCTCAAGTCTCAACTTACAGATAAAGAGCAAGAGATCCTCGACCTTGGTAAACAGATTCAGGCAATTGAGTCTAAAATCCAGGAAATTAACGCAAAAATTAAGAAATTAGAAGGTCAGCAGGGGATGCTTAAAAAAGCTGATGAATTTAATGCCCTAACGCAGGAGATGACCGGTGCTGAGAGAGAAAAGCATGCACTAGAGCAGAGAGCATCGGACCTGGTTGATCGACGTGTTGCTGAAGAGGAAATTTTAGAGAAAATTAGGGAGAGTCTGCTCATTTCAGAAGAGAGTAGCCTAGCGCTTGAAAAAGAGATCGAGTCTAATATTCAACTGATCAATGCCGAAGGACGCGTTTTAAAGGCAGAGCGCGATGCGCTCTCACTGAATGCGAATGTTGAGATTTTACACATTTATGAAAGGCTTTTTCGCAACAAACGCGATCGCGTGATTGTTCCTATTGAGAGCAGAACATGCAGCGGCTGCCATATCGTCTTGACGGCGCAACATGAAAATGTGGTGCGCAAAGGGGAGAATCTTGTCTTTTGTGAACACTGCTCGCGCATCCATTACTGGCAGGAAGCGGAAGTTACAGAAGGGACGGCGGCCTCTACAAAACGACGTCGTCGTAGAACTGCTACTGTCTAATTATTTAATCGGGAAAGTAGACAATCGCCGCTATCTTTTGATGGGGGAGGAAAGTCCGGACTTCACAGGAGAAGATACCAGTGAAAGACTGGGGGCCGTAAGGCTACGGAGAGTGCCACAGAAAATAGTCCGCTATTTGATTAATTTAAATAGACAGGTTGAAAATGCCCCCTTTGGGAGGGGGCCATACTCGTGAGAGATCCGAGGTGCGGCAAACCCTATCTGAAGCAAGAAGAGAGACCTCTTAACCGCTCTCCGCGGGAGGTCTTTAGATTCGCTTGAGAGCTTTGGTGACAGGGCTCCTAGAGGAATGATTGTTCAAGACAAAATCCGGCTTAACGCTTTCCCGATTTTTTTTGTTTATAAATCTCTAAATTGCTACCTTCTTGGTAATACCATTTGCAGAAAATAATTGCATATTTGACTATGTCAGCTTGGCAACAAATTTTATGCCGCCTCCTTGTCAAATATGCAATTATTTCCTGCAAATGGTATAACAAGTGAGGGACAAGTGAAATTTCTCAACTACTATTTTAGTCAAACGCCTGCGAATAAAAGAAGTTCAGCGTCAATTGCATACCTTGCTTCTCTAGACTATTTAGAGCAGGCAGATTCCCTTGTTAGTCAAGCGATTATTCAAGAGCTTTTAGATCAGCGTAGCCATCTGAAGCTGATCGCCTCGGAAAATTTTTCTTCACTTGCTGTCCAGCTCGCTATGGGTAATTTGTTGACAGATAAGTATGCAGAAGGGGTTCCACACCGCAGGTTTTATGCTGGATGTGACAATGTTGATCAGATCGAAGATGCTGCGGTATCTGAGCTAAAAAAAATTTTTCATTGTGAGCACGCCTATGTTCAGCCGCATTCTGGTGCAGATGCAAATCTCGTTGCCTACTGGGCAATTCTGCTCTATCGGATTCAAAATCAAGAGGTTCAACGCTTAGGGAAGAAGACGCTTGATGAGCTCACCCCCGATGAGTATGAGTCTGTGCGTCAATTGCTTGTGAATCAAAAGGTGATGGGGATGTCCCTTAATTCCGGGGGGCATTTGACTCACGGCTATCGGCACAATTGCTCATCTAAAATGATGCACTCTGTTTGCTATGATGTCGATCAGAAGACAGGTCTTATTGACTATGCGGCCTTGCAAGAGGCCGTTATGCGAGAAAAGCCGTTGATTTTGGTAGCAGGTTTTTCGTCCTATCCGCGTCTGATTAATTTTGCTAAAATGCGAGAGATTGCCGACAGTGTCGGTGCGACACTGCTTGTCGATATGGCCCACTTCGCAGGGCTTGTGGCCGGAAAAGTGATGCAAGGGGAATATAATCCGCTTCCTTTTGCTCACATTGTGACCTCAACGACTCATAAGACGTTG
This sequence comes from Chlamydiota bacterium, assembly GCA_013287705.1. GTDB lineage: Bacteria > Chlamydiota > Chlamydiia > Chlamydiales > Rhabdochlamydiaceae > JABDDH01. The sequence continues at coordinate 33,048 of JABDDH010000005.1, forward strand.
CGCGGACCGCGTGGGGGCCTTGTGATGTGCACAAAAGAGTATGCTCCAACCGTTGATAAAGGCTGTCCAATGATTTTGGGAGGTCCTTTGCCCCATGTGATGGCGGCAAAAGCTATCGCCTTTAAAGAGGCTAATACCCTTGATTTTCAAAACTATGCGCATCAGATTGTTAAAAATTCTAAGGCGCTTGCAGCGGCACTGATGAAACTTGGTGTTAAACTTATCACATCAGGCACTGATAACCATCTTCTTGTGATGAACGTGCTTGAGAGCTTTGCTCTCAATGGGAAACAAGCAGAATGGGCCTTAAGGGAGGCTGGTTGTACCGTCAATCGCAATTCGATCCCTTTTGATCAAAACGGCGCTTGGTTTACCTCTGGCGTCCGTATGGGGACCCCGGCTATCACAACACTTGGCATGAAAGAGCAAGAGATGCAAGAGCTTGCTTCAATTATCGTTGCGCTCCTACAGGCTACCAAACCCGATCCGCAGGATCGATCAAAAGCTGTGATAGAGCCACAATCTCTTGCTGCTGCACGTTCGCGAGTCGCTGCACTTTTATCGCAATTTCCCTTATATCCCGAAATTCTTTTGGGATAAATCTTGTATCTAAATTTTGTTGTAGCTTACCATATAACCTTTGTGTAGGAGTTTCATATGGCAAGGGGTTTATTTACTAAGAAAGCGATTAGTACGCTACTAAAGGAATCTCAGGATAAGGGTCAGGGGTTAAAAAGAACCCTCGGCGCTCTGAACTTGACGACAATGGGTATTGGAGCAATTATTGGTGCCGGGATTTTTGTCTTAGCAGGTCCTGCTGCTGCCGAATTCTCAGGGCCAGCAATTGTTCTCTCTTTGATTATTGTTGGGATCCTCTGTTCTCTTGTCGCCCTCTGCTATGCTGAGTTTTCTGCGCTCATTCCAATTTCTGGGAGTGCCTATTCCTATGCTTATGCGACCATGGGAGAGCTCGTTGCTTGGATTATCGGCTGGGGGTTGACCCTTGAGTACCTGATCTCTTCGTGTACGGTGGCGGTCGGTTGGTCCGGCTACTTTGTGAGCCTTATGAATGATTGTGGAATTACTATTCCGCAAGCATTATCTAATGCCCCTTTTACTTATGATCCGGCTTTTGGCTGGGGACCAAGTGGTTCTCTTTTTAACTTGCCAGCCCTTGTCATCGTTGGTCTGATTGGTCTGATGATTGCTGTTGGGATGAAGACTGCAGCGAAGATCAATGATATCATGGTGGTCATTAAGCTATCGATTATTGTGCTTTTCATTGCTTGTGGAATTGCCTTTATCAACGTCGAAAACTGGAAGCCATTTATCCCAGACAATACAGGATTTTTTGGCCAATTTGGGTGGAGTGGTATCTTAAGAGGTGCTGGAGTCGTCTTTTTTGCTTTTATTGGTTTTGACGCAGTCTCGACTCTTGCTCAAGAGGCACGTAATCCACAACGAGATATGCCAAAAGGGATGCTCAGCTCTCTATGGATCTCTGTCGTTGCTTATGTCCTTGTGGCGCTTGTCCTGACAGGTATTGTCTCTTATACTCAGTTGAATGTACCAGACCCTATAGCTGTTGCGATCAACGCGATGGGACCGGGCTTTATTTGGCTCCGTTACGTCTTAAAAATTGCAATCTTAGCAGGCCTTGCGTCTGTCTGTTTAGTGATGTTGATGGGTCAAACGCGCATCTTTTATACCATGGCAAATGACGGGCTACTTCCGCCTCTGTTTGGCAAGGTAAGTAAAAAGACGGGGACACCGCTATTTACAACTTTGGTTGTGATTTTGATTGGGATGCTTGTAGCAGCTCTTTTCCCTGTGGTTATTTTAGCGCAGCTAGTGAACATGGGCACCCTCTTTATTTTTGCCATTGTCTGCTTTGGGGTGCTTGTCTTGCGCTATACACAACCGCTTCTGCATCGCCCATTTAAGACTCCCCTTTTGCCGTGGATTCCGCTTGCCGGGACCCTTGCTTGTCTTGTCCTTATGTTAGCACTTCCAGGTGTGACGTGGGTGCAATTCGCAGCTTGGACGCTCTTTGGCTGCTGGGTCTATTTTGTCTATGGACAAAAGCATAGCCGTGTACGAAACGGCTCCAAGGGCAAATAGAGGCAAAAAAAAGCCGAAGGTCCAAAAGACCTTCGGCTTTTTCGAGTTTAAGGGAACAAGATCCTTAAGCTGGGACCATGCGGTAGTCGTTATACTGTCCCAAAGCTCTGACTTTTTCATAGATCTCGTCCGTTGCGTGTTGAACAAGAGTTCCAAGCTGCTGAGATACAGTATTGTACTGTTGAGCCATATTCTCAGTTGCCGCTTTTGCAGCATCTTTATCAGCTTTCAAAGTTGTCTGGTCTGCACGTAATTGAGTTCCGTATCCTTCAGAAGCTTTAGAGAGTCCCTCTGTCAGGTCCTTGGTAAGCTGGCTACCCATGCCGAATTTCTTATCGACAGCTTTCATAGCAGCCTCAATTTGGCCTTCAGTTCTGACTACAGGAGGTTCTGCACCGGCTCTTACAAGCCCGACACCGCCAGGACCTGCAACGCCACCAGGAGGTTGTCCAAGAGCATTCATATCGCTTACGTTCTTTGAGTTGGCAGAGATACTCGCCCCTGTTATTCCTAAGTTTATAACACCACCTGTAACCTGGAGTCCACCGGCTATCATAGAGAATGTGGCAGAGTCAGACAACCCTTTGGCTTCGTTCTTGGCTCCCTCCTCGATCAATGAGCTCGTTTTAAGAGAATTTGTATTTGAGAACTCATTTGTAATTTGAACAATCGCATTCATCTGTGCCATGCGTTTAAGGTCTTGCTCTTGAATGAGACGCAGAGCTGCCTGTCCCGCTGCTGCTGAGTTTAAGTTACTTGTTGGAATAACTGGTGCTAATGGAAGTGACATAAGTCCCCTTTGTTTTTATTTTATTTAAGTAAATGTAGTTTTATTTTGCTTCTACTGTTGATCTCCCTACACGTAATTATATCATATATTAATTAATTGTTAAAGCTTTATTTAGAAATTATTAAAAATAACAAAAAAAACAGTTATCAAAATTCTGATTATTCTATTACTTGTAATAGACTGACCCTTAGTTACTTGTAAGCGACTAAGGGTCAGGATGTTGTAGTTTATCGAGCAGGAGCCTTGTTAAACGCCTGGCACATTTTGATGATAGAACTTAAGATGTTCTGCATTGTCTGATTGATCGTATCATCTTCTTTTTGCTTCATCGTTAAAAGCGTTCCTTTTGACTGAGCCGGGGCACTAGCAGAAGCGATCGCTTGAGCGAACGAGTCTTCCATACGCTTTAGGTCAGGGTTAACCGGTGGCAATGTACCGTCAACAGGAGCATTTGGAGAGTAGTTTACGCCCAGACTGATGTCGCGCAGTTTGTTCCAGTCTTCTTGCCTTGCATTACTAAAATAGCTGTTACCTAAATTAGTTGCTGTCCCCAATAGTTTGTTAAAATCAGCTTCTGTCATAATATTCTGGAGTCCGCTCGAACTACCGGCTATATCGCGGAGTAGCAACTCAACTTTTTTATTCATATTGCCAAATTCATTCACGTCATAATCAGTAGGTTGTCTGTCTTTTAAGTTCTTAAAATAATCAAATATTTCTTTGAATTTATCTTTAAAAGACTGTGGGATACCTGGGTACTTATCAAAGAGGTTTTGTACAACAATGAATTGATCAAACGCAGCTTTATAAGCTACATATTTCGGATCCAATATAGCAGGCTTGTTACTATTTGGTGTTTCCCACAATTTTGTTAAGGCAGTCGCTGTCTGTTCGTCTGTAGCTGTACCGTCTTTACCGATAATTCCGTAAATAACATCGATCTGGCCTTTTAAGCTCGCTTTATCAGAATCAGAAAGAATCTCTTTTGGAGCGGTATTTACGTAATTCTGAATTTCAGCAAGTGTCTTTCTAAATTGAGCAGCAGATTCAACTTCTTTCGCTCTGTCTGCAGGAGTTTTACCCCAGTTAGCCGCAGCTGCAGCAAGAGACTGAAGTAGGGCAAAAGGATTTTGTAAGTTTGCAGAGATAGCACCGATGTCTGAGTCGATCTGGTTCATACCATCACGTCTAACATTACTTAGAGCATACATCATAGCACCAAGCATCATAAACTTAACGCCCACATCAGGTTCAGCGTCCATCTGTGCTCTGACTTCTTCAACAGAACCGCTATAATTCATTCCTGCAATTGTCATTTAGTTTATCCTTTTGTTTTGTATTCTCTATCCCTTCATACATAATTATAGCATAAATCAATTAACCGTTAAAGATTTATTTTAACAATATTAATTCGTAAATAGCTAATTTCTAGTTATTTATAACAAACTGAGCTTGAGTAAGCTACACCATGCACTACCAAGTGAAAATAGCTTAGGCTCAAGCTGTTATAAAAGCTTGAGCCTAAGGTGATTATACTGCACTTAAGGTTCTGATAAGAGAGTCTGTGAAAGTCTGAGATCCTTTAGTGACAGCCTCAAGAGCCTCTTGAAGTGCTTTAATTCGAGCTTTAAACTCTTTATTAGCCTTCTCTTGTCCTTGATTGTTAGTCTCTTGAATCGTTTTAAGGACAGTAAATGCAGCATTAGCATTTGCGCCTTGTTCGATTGTTTCAGCAATAGTCTTCTGAGCAGTTCCTGCCTGAATCGTTGAAACACCGGAACCAATAGCACCAGCAGCTGAAGCCGTACCACCTATGGTTTTAAGTATTGTGAGGATATAAGGACCAAATTTTGCCGTCATTACTGACTTCAATCCGTTGGCTAAACTTGCACCGACAGTCGTTTGAGATGTTGCGACTCCACCGGCAATTGCCACAAGAGCAATGATAGCAACAGTAATCACCATACCCCATTCTTTACTACCAACAGCATTTCCAATAGCTTCCGCCATTTTAGCCATTCCCAACTGCATAAAGTCATATTTGGACCCGCATGCAGCTCCCAAAATTTGAGAAGTAAGACCCGCCACTGCTAAGGTAATCGCAAATGGATTTGCTGTGGCAACAGCAACAACGACTGTTGCAATAGAGAGAATCCAACCGAAAATGCTTTTTCTAGAGTTGGCCTCTTCAGCATCTTTTTGAGCTTGCCACTGCTTGTCTACAATTACTGATTGGGCATCCGCTGATGCTTTCATGTTATTAATATTTGTCTGACCCATCGCAATGTTATTCTGATCGTTTTTTGACTTTGTCTCCGCTGCAGTCGTCTGATACTGAACGAGTAAGGTATTAGCTTGAAGTAACAAGAGGTCCAGTCCAGTCAGAGGGACCTCTTTTCGACCATTCTCTAAAGGTACATTTCTTGGATCATTAACTACAGGTGATGGAAGTGCCATTTTTATATCTCCTTAATATTTTATTTAATTAAATTAATTAACCCCGCCCATTCCTTTTCCAAGAATCGAATTCATCGTGTTCGTATCGACGATCTTACCTAGGAGGTCTAAGACTCTGTTATTGTTTGTCTGGGCATCTTGTAAGTTTTGTCCAGCAGAAGTTGTCTGGGCACCCACTTGAGTCTGTTTGTTCTGGGCATCAACCGAGGCACTACTGTACTTTAATTGGTATTGAGATTGTCTTCTTGAGAAGTCAGCGTCGCTTTCTCCATCCCTCTTAATAGGAGCATTGTCAGCAATATACTTAAGAGCATCACAAAGGGCTGTTGCTACAGATGTTGCAAAAAGAGCAAATTGAGTGGCAGCAGAGGCAAGAGAGGCTCTAACGCGCTCTGAAACAGTACCAGCGAGTAGGCAACCACCGATGTTTCTTCCCATAAACATTGTTTGAGTTGTTTCTGTAGCCATTTTTTATTCTC